>NZ_JBMDJH010000019.1:0-102530 GCF_057809085.1 Acidovorax sp. FG48
ACAAAGTGACCCCACTTACACTGGGGACTGGCGCACTTCGTTGTTGAAACCGCCCACCCAAAACCATCAATCCCCCACCTCCAACCGCCGCCCATACTGCACCAGACTCGTCTGCTTCAACGCCTTCATCATCACCTTCGCCGCCGGCGACAACAGCCGGTCCGACCGCGTGATGATCCCGAACGCATCCATATGGCACGGCATCGCCAGCGGCAACACCGTCACGATCCCATGCGCTGCGTAATAGCGCGCCACATCCTCCGCCACCACCGCAATCATGTCGCTCTGCTGCAGCATGCGCGTGATGAACAACAAGGCCGATGTCTCCACCGTGTGCAGCGGCGGCGCCAGCCCGTCCTGCTGGAACATCAGGTCAAACCGGTGCCGCAGCACGCTGCCCGCAGGCGGCACGATCCAGCTGGCCGAGACCACGTCGCGCAGCGTCAGCCCGCTCATGCTCGACAGCGGGTGGCCCGGGCGCGTCATGGCGCAGACCAGCTCCTCCGTCAGCGACTCATAGCGCAGGTTCTCCTTGTCGTGCTCCTCGTACAGGCGGCCCACCACGATGTCGAGCTTGCCCTGCTCCAGCCGCTCCAGCAGCACCGGGCTGGTTTCGATGTCGAGCGAGATGCGCAGGCTGGGGTGCTCCTGCTTGACCTGTGCCACGGCGGCGGGCAACAGGCTCAGGCCCGGTGAGGTGATGGCGCCAATGCCTACCTGGCCGTAGTGCCCACGCTTGAGCGCGCCGATCTCATCGTGCGCCTGGTTCAGGTTGGCCAGGGCCATGCGCGCGTGGCGAATCATCGTTTCGCCATACCAGGTGGGCCGCATGCCACGCGGCAGGCGGTCAAACAGCGACACCTCCAGCACATCCTCCAGGTCCTTGAGCAGCTTGGAGGCGGCCGGCTGGGTCATGCTGAGCACCTGGGCGGCGCGGTGGATGTTGCCCTCTTCGGCCAGGGCCACCAGCAGCAGCAGTTGGCGCGTCTTGAGGCGGGCGCGGATGAACCAGTGGTTGTAGGTGCTCATGGATGGACGGAAGGAAGGGAGGACGAGAAAAGGGAGGGGTTTTCCAGAATGCAAAGAACGATATGTATTTTGTCTAAAAAACGATTGGATTGATATCTAAACCTTCCATAGACTTCGCCGCAACTGCAACAAAGGCCTCTCTCCATGAAGCTCGGCGACCTCCAGCTCAGCCCCCGGCACCTGATCAACGGCCGGTGGGAAATCGGCACCACCACCGGCATCAGCACCAACCCGTCGGACACCCGCGAGGTGGTGGCCGAATACGCACGCGCCGACCGCAACCAGACCGAGCTGGCCGTGCGCGCTGCGGCCGACGCCCTGCCCACCTGGAGCCAGAGCACACCCCAACGCCGCGCCGACGTGCTGGACATGATCGGCAGCGAGCTGCTGGCGCGCAAGGACGAGCTGGGCGTGCTGCTGGCGCGTGAAGAAGGCAAGACCCTGCCCGAAGGCGTGGCCGAGGTCGCGCGCAGCGGGCAGATCTTCAAGTTCTTTGCGGGCGAGGCGCTGCGCATCCAGGGCGAGCTGCTGGCCTCCGTGCGCCAGGGCGTGCAGGTGGACGTGACCCGCGAGCCCGTGGGCGTGGTGGGCATCATCGCGCCGTGGAACTTCCCGTTCGCCATCCCGGCCTGGAAGATCGCCCCGGCCTTGGCCTACGGCAATACTGTGGTGTTCAAGCCCGCCGAACTGGTGCCCGCCTGTGGCTGGGCGCTGGCCGAAATCATCAGCCGCAGCGGCCTGCCCGCTGGCGCCTTCAACCTCATCATGGGCAGCGGCCGCGAGGTGGGGCAGACGCTGGTGGACCACCCCCTGGTCAACGCGCTGAGCTTTACCGGGTCCGTCGCAACGGGCGACCGCATCCTGCGCGCCGCCAGCCAGCGCCGCGCCAAGGTGCAGCTGGAGATGGGCGGCAAGAACCCGCTCATCGTGCTGGCCGACGCCGACCTGGACCAGGCGGTGGACTGCGCGCTGCAGGGCTCGTACTTCTCCACCGGTCAGCGCTGCACTGCATCGAGCCGCCTCATTGTGGAGGCCGAGGTGCACGACGCCTTTGTGGCCCGCCTGCGCAATCGGCTGGCCAGCCTGAAGGTGGGCCACGCGCTGGAGCGCGGCACCGAGATGGGCCCGGTGGTGGACGACAACCAGCTGGCGCAGAACCTGAGCTACATCGACATTGCGCGCAATGAGGGAGCGGAGCATGTCTGGGGTGGCGAGCGCCTAGAGCGCCCCACCCCAGGCCATTACATGAGCCCCGCCCTCTTCCTGGCCCGCCCGGAGCACCGCGTGGCGCGCGAGGAAATCTTTGGCCCCGTGGCCTGCGTGCTGCGGGCTGACGACTACGAGCACGCACTGGCCTTGGCCAACGACACGCCCTTTGGCCTGTGTGCGGGCATCTGTACCACGTCGCTCAAGCGCGCCATGCACTTCAAGCGCAACGCTGCCGTGGGCATGACCATGGTGAACCTACCCACGGCGGGTGTGGACTTTCATGTGCCGTTTGGCGGCCGCAAGGAGTCGAGCTACGGCGCCCGCGAACAGGGACGCTACGCGGCCGAGTTCTATACCACCGTCAAGACGGGCTACATGCTCGCCTGAGCCTCCTTCTTTTGTTCTTTCTTTCCATCCCGCAACCGTCGTCAACCAACCATTACAGACAGGAGACAAGATGATGAAAATGAACCGCCGCAACGTTGCTGCCGCCTTGGCCAGCGTGCCCGTGGCTGCCCTGCTGCCCGGCGCCGCCTGGGCGCAAAAGCCCCTCGTGCTGGGCTTCAGCCAGGTGGGTGCCGAGAGCGAATGGCGCACCGCCAACACCGAGTCCATCAAGTCCGCTGCCAAAGAGGCGGGCATCGAGCTGAAGTTCTCGGACGCGCAGCAAAAGCAGGAGAACCAGATCAAGGCCATCCGCTCGTTCATCGCGCAGAAGGTGGACGTGATTGCGTTCTCGCCCGTGGTCGAGTCCGGCTGGGAGCCCGTGCTGCGCGAGGCCAAGGCCGCCAAGATCCCCGTGGTGCTGACTGACCGCGCAGTGAACACCAAGGACACGTCGCTCTACGTGACCTTCATGGGCTCGGACTTTGTGGAAGAAGGCCGCAAGGCCGGCCGCTGGCTCGTGGAGAAGATGAAGGACCAGAAGGGCGAGGTCAACATCGTGGAGCTGCAAGGCACTGTGGGCTCCGCCCCCGCCATCGACCGCAAGAAGGGCTTTGAGGAAATCATCAAGGCCGACGCCAAGTTCAAGATCATCCGCAGCCAGACCGGCGACTTCACCCGCGCCAAGGGCAAGGAAGTGATGGAAGCCTTCCTGAAGGCCGAGGGCAAGAAGATCAACGTGCTGTACGCGCACAACGATGACATGGCGATTGGCGCCATCCAGGCCATCGAAGAGGCCGGCATGAAGCCCGCCAAGGACATCGTGATCATCTCCATCGACGCGGTGAAGGGCGCCTTCGAAGCCATGATCGCCGGCAAGCTCAACGTGAGCGTGGAATGCAGCCCCCTGCTGGGCCCGCAGCTGATGAGCGCTGTGAAAGACATCAAGGCCGGCAAGGCCGTGCCCAAGCGCATCGTGACCGAGGAAGGCATCTTCCCAATGGAAGTGGCGGCCAAGGAAATGCCGAACCGGAAGTATTAACCCCCTGAGGTGCTGCGCGCCTTCCCCCTTTCTCTCGCATCGCTGCGCGATGCGGGAAGGGGGACGCCACCGGCGCGGCGGGGCGGCCCTTGCGCGGTGGCACTCGTATTGGCCAGCGACAGTTTCGTAGAGCGTTGGCGAAACCAAGCGTCTATCAAAAAAACAAATTCACACCAGGAGACAGACTCAAATGAAGCGTGCAATTTTCAAGGCCGTGCTGGCCACCGTGGCACTGGCGGCCATCGGAGCCACGTCCGTAGCATCGGCCCAGGACAAGGGCACCATCGGCATCTCGATGCCCACCAAGTCCTCGGCGCGCTGGATTGCCGATGGCGACAACATGGTCAAGGTGCTCAAGGACCGGGGATACAAGACCGATCTGCAGTACGCCGAAGACGACATCCCCAACCAGCTCGCGCAGATCGAGAACATGATCACCAAGGGCGCCAAGGTGCTGGTGATTGCGTCGATTGACGGCACCACGCTGTCCAAGGCGCTGCAGAATGCGGCCGACAAGGGCGTGAAGGTCATTGCGTACGACCGCCTCATCAAGGGATCGAAGAACGTGGACTACTACGCCACGTTCGACAACTTCCAGGTGGGCGTGCTGCAGGCCACCTCCATCGTGGACAAGCTGGGCCTCAAGCAAGGCAAGGGCCCCTTCAACATCGAACTGTTCGGCGGTTCGCCCGACGACAACAACGCCTTCTTCTTCTACGACGGCGCCATGAGCGTGCTGCAGCCCTACATCGACAGCGGCAAGCTGGTGGTGCGCAGCAAGCAGACCGGCATGAACAAGGTGGGCACGCTGCGCTGGGACGGCTCGGTGGCCCAGGCGCGCATGGACAACCTGCTGTCGGCCTACTACGGCAAGGACAAGGTACATGCGGTGCTGTCGCCCTATGACGGCATCTCCATCGGCATCCTGTCGTCCCTGAAGGGTGTGGGCTACTGCACTGCGCAGCAGCCCTGCCCCGTGGTCAGCGGCCAGGACGCCGAGGTGCCCTCCATCAAGTCCATCCTCAAGGGCGAGCAGTCCTCCACCGTGTTCAAGGACACCCGCGAGCTGGCCAAGGTAGCCGCCAACATGGTGGACGCCGTACTGACAGGCAAGCAGCCCGAGATCAACGACACAAAGACCTACAACAACGGCGTGAAGGTGGTGCCGTCTTACCTGCTCAAGCCGGTGGCAGTGGATTCCTCCAACTGGAATGCAGTGCTGGTGGGCAGCGGGTACTACAAGGAATCGCAAATCAAGTGAGCACGAGCGGCTTCTGCATCTAAAGCCGCCGCCTGCGAATGCTGCTGGGGCAGCGCAGGCGGCCTGCAACCAGGACGGGGCAAGAGGCCCCGCCAACAGACTGAGAGACCATGCTTCTTGAAATGCGGAACATCCGCAAAACCTTCCCCGGCGTGGTGGCGCTGAACCAGGTCAACCTGCAGGTGCAGGCCGGGGAGATCCATGCCATCGTCGGCGAAAACGGGGCGGGCAAATCCACGCTGATGAAGGTGCTGTCGGGTGTGTACCCACACGGCAGCTACAGCGGCCAGATCCTGTTCGACGGGCAGGAGCGCGAGTTTGCGGGCATCCGCGACAGCGAGCACCTGGGCATCATCATCATTCACCAGGAGCTGGCGCTGGTGCCACTGCTGTCGATTGCCGAGAACATCTTTCTTGGCAACGAAACCGCGCGGCACGGCGTCATCGACTGGATGGCCGCACACAGCCGCGCCCAGGCGCTGCTGCACAAGGTGGGCCTGCGCGAGTCGCCCGACACGCCGGTGGGCCAGCTGGGTGTGGGCAAGCAGCAGCTGGTGGAAATTGCCAAGGCGTTGTCGCGCAAGGTGCGCCTGCTGATCCTGGACGAGCCCACCGCCAGCCTCAACGAGAACGACAGCCAGGCCCTGCTGGACCTGCTCCTGGAGCTGAAAGCCCAGGGCATCACCTGCATCCTGATCTCGCACAAGCTCAACGAAATTTCGCGCGTGGCGGATGCCATCACCGTGCTGCGCGACGGCAGCACCGTGCAGATGCTGGACTGCCGCGAAGGCGCGGTGAGCGAAGACCGCGTGATCCAGGCCATGGTGGGCCGCGAGATGAGCGACCGCTATCCCCAGCGCCAGCCGCAAGTGGGTGACATTGTTTTTGAGGTGCGCAACTGGCGCGCTCACCACCCGCAGCGCAGCGACCGCGAGCACCTCAAGGGGATCGACCTGAATGTGCGGCGCGGCGAGATTGTGGGCATTGCGGGCCTGATGGGCGCAGGCCGCACCGAGCTGGCCATGAGCATCTTCGGCCGCTCATGGGGCCAGCGCATCAGCGGCGAGGTGCGGCTGCACGGCGAGCCCATCGATGTGAGCACGGTGGAAAAGGCCGTGCGCCACGGACTGGCCTATGTGACCGAAGACCGCAAGGGCAATGGCCTGGTGCTGAACGAAGACATCCAGTTCAACACCTCGCTGGCCAACCTGCCGGGCGTGTCGTTCGTCAGCGTGATCGACAGCGGTCAGGAACACCGCGTGGCACAGGACTACCGCGAGAAGCTGCGCATCCGCTGCTCGGGCGTGGACCAGAAGACGCTGAACCTCTCGGGCGGCAACCAGCAAAAAGTGGTGCTGAGCAAATGGCTGTTCACCAGCCCCGAAGTGCTCATCCTCGACGAGCCCACGCGCGGCATCGACGTGGGCGCCAAGTACGAGATCTACACCCTCATCGCCCAGCTGGCGGCCGAGGGCAAATGCGTGATCGTGATCTCCTCCGAAATGCCCGAGCTGCTGGGCATCACGGACCGCATCTATGTGATGAACGAAGGCCGCTTTGTGGCCGAGATGCCAACTTCAGATGCCTCGCAAGAAAAGATCATGCGAGCCATCGTGAGTGCCCCCCCTGAGGCGCTTCGCGCCATCCCCCCCAAGGGGGACGCCGCCCGTGCGGCGGGGCGGCCCTTGCACGGCGGCCGCGCGTAGCTGCAGCGCCCCTCTTCAGCGCCTGATGAACCGCACAACGCATTGAACTGATGACCGAAATGAGCCAGACCACCCATCCCCCCGCCAGCACGCTGGGCGACGGCAGCACGACAGCAGCGGCGCGGCACGACAAATCGCTGTTGCAGCACCTGCAGCACAACCTGCGCGAATACGGCATGTTGATCACGCTGGTGGCCATCATGGGCTTCTTCCAGTACATGACCGAGGGCACGCTGATGCAGCCCTTGAACCTGACCAATCTGGTGCTGCAGAACAGCTACATCGTCATCATGGCGCTGGGCATGCTGCTGGTCATCGTGGCCGGGCACATCGACCTGTCGGTGGGCTCGGTGTGTGGCTTCATCGGCGCACTGGCTGCGGTGCTGATGGTCGAATACAACTGGCACTTTGTGCCCGCCACGCTGGTGTGCCTGCTGTGCGGCGGACTCATTGGCGCCATTCAAGGCAGCTTTGTGGCGTTCTCGCGCATTCCGTCGTTCATCGTCACGCTGGCGGGCATGCTGGTCTTCAAGGGCCTGGCGCTGGCGCTGCTGGCGGGTCAGTCGGTGGGGCCGTTCCCCTCGGCATTCCAGATGCTCAGCTCGGGCTTTATTCCCGACCTGTTCAGCGTGGAAGGGCTGCGCATGACCTCGCTGCTGCTGGGCGCTGCCGTGGCTGCGGCCCTGGCCGTGGGCGGACTGCGCCAGCGCGCCAACCGCCTGCGCCATGGCGTGCAGACGGAGCCCGCAGGTTTGTTTATCGCCCGCACCGTAGTGTTTGGTGGGCTGCTGGTGTACTTCAGCTACCTGCTCGCTTCGTACAAGGGCCTGCCCAATGTGCTCATCGTGATGGCGCTGCTGATCGTGCTGTTCGACTTTGTCACCAGCCGCACCACCATCGGCCGCCGCATCTATGCCATGGGCGGCAACGAGAAGGCGGCCAAGCTCTCGGGCATCAAGACCGAGCGGCTCACGCTGTATGCCTTCATCAACATGGGCGTGCTGGCGGCCCTGGCCGGGCTGGTGTTTGCGGCGCGCCTCAACACCGCCACGCCCAAGGCGGGCCTGGGTTTTGAGCTGGACGTGATTGCTGCCTGCTTCATCGGCGGCGCATCGGCATCGGGCGGCGTGGGCAAGGTGATGGGCGCGGTCATCGGCGCCTTCGTGATGGGCGTAATGAACAACGGCATGTCCATCCTGGGCATCGGCATCGACTACCAGCAGGTCATCAAGGGCGTCGTTCTGCTGGCCGCCGTGCTCGTGGATGTCTACAACAAGAACAAGGCATGACAGTTTCCATGGACGCATCCACCGTTCACGCCCCCGCTGCCGCGCCTGTGCTGCAGCTCTCGGGCATCCACAAGCAGTTTGCGGGCATCCCCGTGCTGCGCGATGTCCAACTCAACCTCTACCCCGGCGAGATCCATGCGCTGATGGGGCAAAACGGTGCGGGCAAGTCCACGCTGATCAAGGTGCTGACGGGCGTGCTGGAGGCCAGCGGCGGGCAGATGCGGCTGGGCGGAGAAGCGGTGTGGCCGGACTCGCCGCTGGCGGCGCAGCGCCTGGGCATCAGCACCGTATACCAGGAGGTCAACCTCTGCCCCAATCTTTCAGTGGCGGAGAACATCTTTGCCGGGCGCTACCCCCGGTGCGGTATTGCACAAGGCTTTCGCATCGACTGGGCACTGATGCACCAGCGCGCCCGCGATCTGGTGGCGCGCATCGGCCTGCAGATCGACGTGACGCGCCTGCTGTCGGACTACCCCGTGGCCGTGCAGCAGCTGGTGGCGATTGCGCGCGCACTCAGCATCGAGTCGCGTGTGCTGATCCTGGATGAGCCCACCTCCAGCCTGGACGACGACGAAGTGCAAAAGCTCTTCGAGGTGCTGCGGCGCCTGCGCAGCGAGGGGCTGTCCATCGTCTTTGTGACGCATTTCCTGAACCAGGTGTATGCCGTGTCCGACCGCATCACCGTGCTGCGCAACGGCAGCTGGATGGGCGAGTGGCTGGCCAAAGACCTGGGTCCGCAGGCACTGATCGCTGCCATGCTGGGCCGCGACCTGGCCGCTGCGTCGGAACAACCCGCACCAGCGCCCGCCGTGGACAGCCGTCAAGCCACGCTGCTGCAAACCGAGGGCCTGGGGCAGGACACGCAACTGCAGCCGCTGGACCTGCAGATCCGTGCAGGCGAGGTGGTGGGCCTGGCCGGGCTGCTGGGCTCAGGCCGCACCGAGCTGGCGCGCCTGCTGTTTGGCCTGGAGCAGCCCGACCGGGGCGCACTGCGCATCGACGGGCAGGTGGTGAGGTTTGCGAACCCCATGGACGCCATCCGCCATGGCCTGGCCCTGTGCCCCGAAGAGCGCAAGACCGACGGCATCGTGGCCGAGCTGTCGGTGCGCGAGAACATTGCACTGGCGCTGCAGGCCCGCATGGGCGTGGGCAAGTTCCTCTCGCGCGCCGAGCAGACGGCGCTGGCCGAGCGCTATGTGCAGTTGCTGGGCATCAAGACCGAGACGGTGGACAAGCCCATCGGCCTGCTGTCGGGCGGCAACCAGCAAAAGGCGATCCTCGCGCGCTGGATGGCCATCGAGCCGCGCCTGCTCATCCTGGACGAACCCACGCGCGGCATCGACGTGGCCGCCAAGCAGGAAATCATGGACCAGATCCTGCGCCTGGCCCAGGCGGGCATGGCCGTGCTGTTCATCTCTTCCGAAATGAGCGAGGTGGTGCGCGTGGCGCACCGCATCGTGGTGCTCCGCGACCGCCACAAGGTGGGCGAGCTGCCCGCTGGCAGCAGCGAAGACGCCGTCTACGACCTGATTGCTGCCGAACATGTCTGAACGCTCCCCTTCCCTTTTGGTGGCGCTGCTGCGCCACCGCCTGGCCTGGCCGCTGATCACGCTGGCGCTGCTGCTGATCGTGAACACCGTTTTCAACAGCAGCTTTCTGCACATTGAATGGCGCGACGGCCACCTGTACGGCAGCCTCATCGATATCCTGAACCGCGCTGCACCGCTGGTGCTGGTATCGCTGGGCATGACGCTGGTGATTGCCACGCGCGGCATCGACATCTCGGTGGGCGCCGTGGTCGCCATAGCTGCTGCTGTGGCCGCGTGGCTCATCGGCGGCTCGGTGTCGGGCACCGAAAGCCGGTTCCCACTCCCGGTCGCCATCCTGGGCGCCATCGGCGCGGCGCTGCTGTGCGGGCTATGGAATGGCGTGCTGGTCGCCAAGGTAGGCATGCAGCCCATCATTGCCACGCTGATCCTCATGGTGGCGGGCCGGGGCATTGCCCAGCTCATCACCGACGGGCAGATCATCACCATCTACTACACGCCCTACTTCTTCATGGGCGGCGGGTACCTGGCGGGGCTGCCTTTCTCACTGTTTGTGGTGGCTGTGGTCTTTGCCGTGCTGTACCTGGCCATCACGCGCACGGCGCTGGGCCTGTTCATCCAGGCAGTGGGCATCAACCCTACGGCAGCGCGCGTGGCGGGTGTGCAGGCAGGGCGGCTGATCGTGGCGGCCTATGTGTTCTGCGGGGTGTGCGCGGGCATTGCGGGGCTGCTCATCAGCTCCAACGTGAAGAGCGCGGATGGCAACAATGCCGGGCAGCTGCTGGAGCTGGACGCCATCCTGGCCGTCACGCTGGGTGGCACGGCTCTCACCGGCGGGCGCTTCAGCCTGGTGGGCAGCGTGATCGGTGCGCTCATCATCCAGACGCTGACCTACGCCATCTACTCCCTGGGCGTGCCGCCCGAGATCAACCTGGTGGTGAAGGCCGTGGTGGTGTTCATCGTGATGCTGCTGCAGTCGCCCGAGTTCCGGGCGCAAGTGGGCGCCCTGGCACGCCGCCCCGGCGCGGGAGCTCTCCAATGAGCGCCGTACCCAAGACCGCAGGCTTCGGCACCGTGAACCACCCTGCCCCACCGGCCGCCGCCGCGCGCGCGCGGTTCAACCCCAAGTACCTGCCGCTGGCAGCCACCATCTCGCTGTTCGTGGCCATGGCCACGCTGGGTTCGGTGCTGTACACCGGCTTCTTCTCGGCCCAGGTTTTCCTCAACCTGCTGATCGACAACGCCTTCCTCATCATCGTGGCGGTGGGCATGACGTTCGTGATCCTGTCGGGCGGCATCGACCTTTCGGTGGGCTCGGTGGTGGCACTGACCACCATGGTGCTGGCCGCGCTGGTCGAGCACCGGGGCTGGAATCCCATAGTCGCCATCCCGCTGGTGCTGCTGATGGGCACGGCATTTGGCGCGTTCATGGGTTTCCTCATCGAGCGCTTTCGGCTGCAGCCCTTCATCGTCACGCTGGCAGGCATGTTCCTGGCGCGGGGGCTGTGCTACCTGATCAGCATCGACTCGATCAGCATCACGCACGAGGGCTATTCGGAGCTGGCCCAGTGGCGACTTCCGCTGTGGGAAGGCGCATCGCTCTCGCTGGGCGCGCTCATCGCCATCGCCGTGCTGCTGGTGGCCCTGTTTGTGGCGCATTGCACGCCGTTTGGCCGCAGCGTGTATGCGGTGGGCGGCAGCGAGCACTCAGCCGTGCTCATGGGCCTGCCGGTGCGCCGCACGCTCATTGGCGTCTACACGCTCTCGGGTTTTTGCTCGGCGCTGGCGGGCGTGGTGTTCACGTTCTACATGCTGTCGGGCTACGGCCTGCATGCCGTGGGCATGGAGCTGGACGCGATTGCCGCCGTGGTGATTGGCGGAACGCTGCTCACGGGTGGCGTGGGCTATGTGGCGGGCACGCTGTTTGGCGTGCTCATGCTCGGAATCATCCAGACCCTGATTTCCTTCGACGGCACGCTCAGCTCCTGGTGGACGCGCATCGTCGTCGGTGTGCTGCTGTTCGCTTTCTGTCTGCTGCAGCGGCTGCTTTCGCGCCGCTCGGGCAAGGCCCGTTGACCCTTCATTTCTCCTCTTTCTCTCGCACCCCACCATGACCCCCCCCAAGCGCAAACTCCGCTCCGCCGAATGGTTCGGCACGGCCGACAAGAACGGCTTCATGTACCGCAGCTGGATGAAGAACCAGGGCATCCCCGACCATGCTTTTGACGGCCGCCCCGTGATCGGCATCTGCAACACCTGGTCCGAGCTGACCCCGTGCAACGCCCACTTTCGCAAGATCGCCGAGCATGTGAAGCGCGGCATCTACGAGGCGGGTGGCTTTCCGGTGGAGTTCCCGGTGTTCTCCAACGGCGAATCCAACCTGCGGCCCACGGCCATGCTCACGCGCAACCTGGCCAGCATGGATGTGGAAGAAGCCATTCGCGGCAACCCCATCGACGCGGTGGTGCTGCTGGTGGGCTGCGACAAGACCACGCCCGCGCTGCTGATGGGCGCAGCCAGCTGCGATGTGCCCGCCATCGTGGTCACGGGCGGGCCCATGCTCAACGGCAAGCTCGACGGCAAGGACATCGGCTCGGGCACCGCCGTGTGGCGCCTGCACGAGTCGCTGAAGGCGGGCGAGATCAACGAACACCAGTTCTTCGCGGCCGAGGCAGGCATGTCACGCTCGGCGGGCACCTGCAACACCATGGGCACGGCCAGCACCATGGCCTGCATGGCCGAGTCGCTGGGCACATCGCTGCCGCACAACGCAGCCATCCCGGCGGTGGACTCGCGCCGGTATGTACTGGCTCACATGTCGGGCAAGCGCATTGTGGAGATGGCGCACGAAGGGCTCACGCTCTCCAAAATTCTCACGCGCGAAGCCTTCGAGAACGCTATCCGCACCAATGCAGCCATCGGTGGCTCCACCAACGCGGTCATCCACCTCAAGGCCATCGCGGGCCGCATCGGCGTGCAGCTGGACCTGGAGGACTGGACGCGCATTGGCCGTGGCACGCCCACGCTGGTGGACCTGCAGCCCTCGGGCCGCTTCCTGATGGAAGAGTTCTACTACGCGGGCGGCTTGCCCGCCGTGCTGCGCCGCCTGGGCGAGAACGGCCTGCTGCCCCACCCCAACGCACTCACCGTCAACGGCAAGAGCCTGTGGGACAACGTGCGCGAGGCCCCGCAATACAACGACGAGGTGATCCGCCCGATCAGCAACCCGCTGATTGCTGATGGCGGCATCTGCATCCTGCGCGGCAACCTGGCGCCGCGTGGCGCGGTCCTCAAGCCCTCGGCAGCATCGCCCGAGCTGCTCAAGCACCGGGGCCGGGCCGTGGTGTTCGAGAACCTGGAGCACTACAAGGAACGCATCGTCGATGAAAACCTGGACATCGACGCGAGCTGCGTGATGGTGCTCAAGAACTGTGGCCCCAAGGGCTACCCCGGCATGGCCGAGGTGGGCAACATGGGCCTGCCCCCGAAGCTGCTGCGCCAGGGCGTGAAGGACATGGTGCGCATCTCCGACGCCCGCATGAGCGGCACCGCCTACGGCACCGTGGTGCTGCACGTGGCGCCCGAGGCGGCAGCCGGTGGCCCGCTGGCTGCTGTGCGCGATGGCGACTTCATTGAGCTGGACTGCGAGAACGGCCGATTGCACCTGGACATCAGCGACGAGGAGCTGGCAGCACGCCTGGCCGCGTTGGCGGGCGCGGACAACGGCGGACGCGGCGGCTACCAGCGGCTGTATGTGGACCACGTACTGCAGGCGGACGATGGTTGCGACTTTGACTTCTTGGTCGGCTGCCGGGGGGCCGCTGTGCCCCGCCACTCGCATTGATGCACCCTTTGAGACGCTCGTCGCAGTCAATCGCTAGAAATTCAATAGCTACCAGCGCATATTCAACTAGCGCTAGAGGCATATTTCACTCAGATTCTTACCCGCACCCGCCATGCCAGCCACCCATTCCCTCCAGAACCCTCGCTACCGAGGCATCTTCCCCGTCGTGCCCACCACGTTTCATGAGGACGGCACACTCGACCTCAACAGCCAGAAGCGCTGCCTCGACTTCATGATCGACGCCGGCGTGGACGGCGTCTGCATCCTGGCCAACTTCTCCGAGCAGTTCTCGCTGTCCGACGCCGAGCGCGAAGTCCTCACCCGCACATCGCTGGAGCATGTGGCCGGCCGGGTGCCCGTCATCGTGACGACTACCCACTACGGCACCCGCGTGTGCGCCGAGCGCAGCCGCGCCGCGCAGGACATGGGCGCGGCCATGGTGATGGTCATGCCGCCGTATCACGGTGCCACCTTCCGCGTGCCCGAGGCGCAGATCTACGAGTTCTATGCCCGTGTGTCCGACGCGATCCGCATTCCGATCATGGTGCAGGACGCACCCGCCAGCGGCACCGTGCTGTCGGCCCCCTTCCTAGCCCGCATGGCGCAAGAGATCGAGAACCTGGCCTACTTCAAGATCGAAGTGCCAGGCGCCGCCAGCAAGCTGCGAGAGCTGATCCGCCTGGGCGGCGACGCGATTGAAGGCCCGTGGGATGGCGAAGAAGCCATCACCCTGCTGGCCGACCTGGATGCCGGCGCCACGGGCGCGATGACGGGCGGTGCGTTCCCCGACGGCATTCGCCCCATCATCGAGGCGCACCGTCAGGGCGACATGGACCAGGCGTTTGCGCTCTACCAGCGCTGGTTGCCGCTCATCAACCACGAGAACCGCCAGGGCGGCATCCTCACGGCCAAGGCACTGATGAAGGAAGGCGGCGTGATCGCGTGCGAGGCAGGCCGCCACCCCTTCCCCCCCATGCACCCCGAGGTGCGGCGCGGCCTGATCGATATCGCGCGGCGTCTGGACCCGCTGGTGCTGCGCTGGGCCCGATAAGCAGGCCATGGCCGACACCACCGACCTCTCAGTCACCAGCCTGGTCGCCCTGGACTGGGGCACCAGCGCGCTGCGCGCCTTCAGCATGGATGCCCGCGGCCACGTGCTGGAAACCCGGCACCGTCCCTGGGGCATCATGAACCTGCCCCCCGCCACCGCGAGCGTGGCAGACGGCGAGCCCGGCGCCGCGTTTGAACGCGCACTGCAAGACACCTGCGGCGACTGGCTGGCCGCCACACCCGGCCTGCCCCTGCTGGCCTGCGGCATGGTGGGCAGCGCCCAGGGCTGGCGCGAGGCCAAGTACCTGCCCACGCCCACCTCGCTCGATGCACTGGCGCGGGGCCTGACACTGGTGGAGAGGCGCGACCGCCCGCCGCTGCACATCGTGCCGGGCCTGTTGCAGCAGGGTGCACTGCCCAACGTGATGCGCGGCGAAGAAACCCAGGTGCTGGGGGTGCTGGCAGGCCTTGCACTGCCTCCGGATGGGCTCGTGCTCATCGGCCTGCCCGGCACCCACAGCAAATGGGTGCTGGCACGCCGGGGCCGCATTGAGCAGTTTCACACCTTCATGACCGGCGAGGTGTTTGCCGCACTGCGCGGCCACACGATTCTGGGCAAGACCATGCAGGCCGCAGCGGCCCCCGACGACAGCGCCTTTGCGCGCGGGCTGGAGGTTGCGCGGGGCAGCGATGCCGCGGTGGGACTGCTCTCTCACATCTTCAGCACCCGCACGCTGGGGCTGACCGGCGCGCTGGCGCCTACCGCGCAGGCGGACTACCTCTCGGGCCTGCTGATCGGGCACGAGATGGCCAGCCTGGCGCGCGCACAGGATCAAACCCCAACAACACCACCAACGCTGGTGCTGTGCGGCGAGCCCGACCTGTGCCGCCGCTACGCCGTCGCGCTGCAGACCCATGGCTTTGCCGCACCCGCCATCGCCACGCAGGCCACGGCCACCGGGCTGTGGCAGATCGCGCTGGCGGCAGGGCTGGTCGTTGCGCCAGCACCCTCCTCCTCACACCCCTTAACCGCCGGGAGCCTGGCTGCATGAACCCCATCGACAAAGCCCTGTTCCACATCCTGCAGCGCTGCGGGCTCATCGCCATCCTGCGCGGCGTGCAGCCGCACGAGGTGGTGACCATCGGCCACGCGCTGTACGACGCGGGGTTTCGCATCATCGAAGTGCCGCTCAACTCGCCCGAGCCGCTGGCCAGCATCCGCGCGCTGCGCGATGCGCTGCCCGCCGACTGCCTCGTGGGTGCAGGCACGGTGCTCTCCATCGATGCCGTGGCCGATGTGGCCGCAGCCGGTGGGCAGATCATCGTCATGCCCCACAGCGACCCCGATGTGATCCGCGCCGCACGCGCCGCCGGCATGGCGTGCGCGCCCGGCGTGGCCACGCTGACCGAGGCCTATGCCGCACTGGCAGCGGGCGCCAACATGCTCAAGCTGTTCCCTGCCGAGGCGCTGCCGCCCCATGTGCTCAAGGCCTGGCGCGCCGTCATCACGCCGCCCATGGCACTGGTGCCCGTGGGCGGCATCGTGCCCGAGAGCATTGCGCCCTATGCCGCCGCTGGCGCCAGCGGCTTTGGCCTGGGCTCGGCCCTGTACCGGCCCGGCGACCAGGCCCCCGAAGTGGCGCACAAGGCTGCAGCGTTTGCACAGGCGTGGCAGGCGTCGTTTGGAACCGCGCCCGCCACTGCCTGAAACGCCCCTACTCGCTCCAGACAACCCAGCATTTCTGAACCGACTGCCCATCCCCCATGAAGATCACCCGACTCACCACGTTCATCGTCCCTCCACGCTGGTGCTTCCTCAAAATCGAAACCGACGAAGGCATCACCGGCTGGGGCGAGCCCGTGCTGGAAGGCCGCGCGCACACTGTGGCGGCTGCGGTCGATGAACTTGCCGACTATCTCGTCGGCAAAGACCCACGCCACATCGAAGACCACTGGACCGTGCTGTACCGGGGCGGCTTCTACCGGGGCGGCGGCGTGCACATGAGCGCGCTGGCTGGCATCGACCAGGCGCTGTGGGACATCAAGGGCAAGGCGCTGGGCGTGCCCGTGGCCGAGCTGCTGGGCGGCAATGTGCGCAGCCGCATCAAGGTCTACAGCTGGATTGGCGGCGACCGCCCCAGCGAGACCGCCGCCGCCGCCCAAGCCGCCGTGGCGCGCGGCTTCACAGCCGTAAAGATGAACGGCACCGAAGAAGTGCAGTACGTGGACAGCTACGACAAGGTGGAGCGCTGCCTTCAAAACGTGGCCGCCGTGCGCGAGGCAGTGGGGCCGAATGTGGGGATTGGCGTGGACTTCCACGGCCGCGTGCACCGGCCCATGGCCAAGGTGCTGGTCAAGGAGCTGGAGCCCTACAAGCTCATGTTCATCGAAGAACCCGTGCTGAGCGAACACGAAGAGGCGCTGAAGGAGATTGCCCGCATCTCATCCACCCCCATTGCTCTGGGCGAGCGCCTGTACTCGCGCTGGGACTTCAAGCGCGTGCTGCAAGGCGGCTATGCAGACATCATCCAGCCCGACCCCTCACACGCAGGCGGCATCACCGAAACCCGCAAGATCGCCAGCATGGCCGAGGCCTACGACGTGGCTCTGGCCCTGCACTGCCCGCTGGGCCCGATTGCCCTGGCGGCCAACCTGCAGCTGGATGCGGTTTGCTACAACGCCTTCATCCAGGAGCAGAGCCTGGGCATCCACTACAACCAGGCCAACGACCTGATGGACTATGTGTCCAACCCCGGGGTGTTTGCGTACCAGGATGGCATGGTCGCCATCCCCACCGGGCCGGGGTTGGGGATTGAGGTGAACGAGGACTATGTGCGCGAGCGGGCGCAGGAGGGGCACCGGTGGAGGAACCCGGTGTGGCGGCATCGGGATGGGAGTTTTGCGGAGTGGTAAGCGGGTTGGGATCTTCGTCAGTGGATTCGGTGGCAATGGGCGGCTTCAGGCTGGATGCAGTCGTTCAGTATTGGCACCTGTATGAAAGTTCATTCCAAGACTGGTCATTGAACTGTTCGTGCCCACCTGATTGGTGCGGCCTCAGGATCGGTCGTTCAATGTGTGCGGACGAGCAGTCGCTGTGCCCCGAAGTTCGGCATGGGTCAATGGCTGTCCACACCGACTGCAAATTGGCGCAATCGACCCAAAGTGCTCTGCCAAGAGTTTGGAAAAATGCTTACGGCTCAAGACGGCACTTCGAGGTCCGATGCTAGTCAAGTCAACCAATACATTCCGATAGCGTTCGGCTCGGTGCTCCGGCCGACCTGGCCCAGGCTGCTCTCTTTGTGTTGGGCAACGCCTATCTGACGGGTGAAGTGCTGCATGTGGATGGTGACGGTCGTCTGAGCTGAGCCAGGGCGCGGTGTTGCGCCAGGCGCCTGGCGCAGGATGCAAGCTGCCCAGGCTTGCTCGCGGGTTCGGCAGCCTCGTGGCGCTAGCTCTCTGCGATGCCGGTGAGTGGATGCTGATCCGGCCCAGAGGCCACCCGCCTGAACTTGGAAGGCGTCACTCCCATGTGTTCCCGGAAAAAGCGTGAAAAATTACCCGGCGATGAAAACCCCAGTTCCATGGCGACTGAGGTCAGCGGCTCGTCCTGCAGCACCAGACGCTTGACGGCCTCCTCCACGCGCACCGCACTCCAGAACACTTGGGGTGTGGTGTGCAACTGATCCCGAAACAGCGAGAAATAGTGCGCGCGTGACAGGCCGACCTTGTCCGCGACGTCTTCCACCGCGATGGGGTTGGCCACGTGCTCCCGCATGTAGGCGATGGCGGCGCGCAAGCGGTGATCCAACATGGGCGAACGACTGCGGGGTGGCTCGATCACAGGGGCCAGCGTGGCATCGATCGCGGTGATGATCAGCGCTTCGACCTCTTGTTCTAGCCTGTCCAGGGCGTTGGCGTTCACCGAGATGATCAGGTCCAGCAAACGCCAGCAGGCTTGGCGCAGCGCCGGACTGATAGGAACCCGAGGCGATGGGAAGAAGAACGGTCGGCCGCTGGCAGCGCGACGCTCGTCCAGCCACGGCTTGCTGATGTAGAGCACCAGGAAGATGGCGGGTTGGTTCTTGTCCAGCAGGCGTGCATCGTGCGATTCGTAGGCGTTGGTTCCCAATGCGACGTTCTCGCTGTAGGACACAAGTTCTGCCCCAAAATGGGCTTGCACGCGGCCGCCGCCCAGCCAAAAGGCGAACTGGGTTTCTGCGTGCGCATGGGCCACGAGATCGCCGCGCAGGTCGAGCACGACTGCACGCCCAAAGGCGCCTTCGCGCAGGGCATAGGCTTCACTCATATCTTGTTGGTTCTCCTGGGAGTGGACTATCGCAGAGCGATGCTTCGCATGAAAGGCCCGAAATATTCAATTTAGGGAAAGCACCAAGGACCGGATCAGACTTTGCGATAAGTCAACGGATCGGACGATAAGCGCGCAGGAGCTTGAGTTCCTACAGTCAAGCCATCGTGACTCGCTACTTCAGCAGGTCGTTCCTCAAGGTTCAAACGAAGGAGAACTCCGTGCGCATCGCAACCTATTTTTCTGGTGGGCTACGGCAAGTGGGCACCGTATCAGCCGATGGTCAATCCATCACGCCTTTGGCGCTGACACCACAACAGGCTGAGCGGGGTGTTTTGGCCATCATTGAGTTGCTGAACGAAGGGCACGCGCTGCCAGAGGCCGGCGGTGCCCCGATTCCAGTCAGCAACGTGACCCTGGACGCCCCCATCCCCACGCCGCGCCGCAACGTCTGGTGTGTGGGACGCAACTACCACGCCCATGCCAAAGAGCTGCAGGCCTCGGTGTTCAAGGACAACGACGCCAACCCTGAGTCCTGGCCTATCGTTTTCACCAAGGTGCCCGACTGTGTGGTGGGCCCGTTCGATGATATTCAATTGCCGGTGGGTGTGTCCGACCAGATTGACTACGAGGCCGAGTTGATGGTGATCATTGGCAAGGGGGGCAAAAACATCAGCCGAGCAGACGCCATGGGCCATGTCTGGGGCTACACCATCGTCAACGACGTGACCGCTCGGGATGTTCAGATGCGCCACCAACAGTGGGACATGGGCAAGTCGTTCGACACCTTTTGCCCAACTGGCCCCTGGGCTGTGACAGCCGATGAGCTTGACGGTACCCGGACCCGGGTGCGCTGCTGGGTCAATGGCGAGTTGCGCCAGGACGGTCCCACAGAAAACATGATCTTCGACATTCCCGCGTTGATCGAAACCGTCTCGCGTGGCATCACGCTGTTTCCGGGCGACATGATCGCCACCGGCACGCCTGCCGGTGTGGGCATGGGTCTGAAGCCACCGCGTTACCTCCAGGCGGGTGATGTGGTGCGGGTCGAGATCGATGGCATCGGCGCCCTCGAAAACAAGTTCGTTTGAGGCTGACACCATGAGCACTCAGTTCATTCACGGCCTGGCGGTCGAGGTCGATGGTGACGGCACCCCCGTGCTGTGCATCCACGGCCTGGGCGGATCTTCCAACACATGGACGCCTCTTTTGGAAGCCTTCAAAGGCTGCAAGGTGATTCGACCCGATCTGCCGGGCAGTGCCCGTTCAGCTCTGACGGTTCAACCGTTGTCGATCGATCTGTATGTTGCAGCGCTGACGCAGATACTGGACGAGCTGAGGATCGACGCCGTGCACCTGGTCGCCCATTCGCTGGGCACCATCGTTGCACAACACCTCGCGGTGCAACACCCTGGTCGGGTGAAGTCCTTGGCGCTGTTGGGCCCTTTGGTGGCGCCTCCTGAGGCGGCGCGCCCGAACATCCTTGCGCGTGCCGCCTTGGCGCGTACCGGCATGGCTGCGATGCAGGAGATCGCAGATGCCATCGTCAAAGGTGCGACCAGCGCTGAGACGAAGGCTCAGCAGCCCGCTGTGCTGGCCTTGGTACGCGAAAGCTTGATGCGCCAGCCTCCTGAAGGCTACGCACAGAGCTGCCAGGCGCTGGCCGAGGCCCAGTCCGCTGCCATCGAAAGCCTCAACGTGCCCACGCTGCTGCTCACCGGTGACCAAGATGGCGTGGCGCCGATGGCCAACGTGACGGTGATGCACCAGCGCATCCCCGGCAGCCGAATGACCGTGTTCGGTGCTTGCGGCCATTGGACACCGTTCGAGCAGTCTCAGGCCTGCGTACAGGCCCTGCAGGCGTTTTACGCCGAAGTTTGCTAGTCCTTTTCGATTTCCTTTTTCAACCACAAAAAACGACCCCCTTTGAGGAGCCGTAGGAGACTGTCATGTCCAAAATTGCATTCACCAACGTCAACATCTTCGACGGCAGCGGCGAAGACACCTTCCTGGGCGAGGTGCTGGTCGAAGGCCAGCGCATCGTCAACGTGGTACGCGCGCCGCAGCACGTCAACACCGATGGCGCCCGCGTCATCGATGGCAAGGGGCGATTCCTGATGCCGGGCATGACAGAGGCCCACACGCACTTCTCGTGGAATGATCAACCCTCGCTGGCTGCGATCCAGTTCATGCCGCCAGAAGAGCACATCCTGTGGTGCGTGCGAGTGGCCAAACGCTATCTGGACATGGGCTGGACTTCCGCGATCGGCGCTGCTGCCGCCAAGCCGCGACTGGATGTGGTGCTGCGCAATGCAGTTAACGCCGGCGAGTTCCCTGGCCCACGTTATTTGGCGGGCAGCCAGGAGATCACCACCATCGGGGCCTTGGGCGACAACAGCCTGCCGCACATGAAGTTCGACGAATTGAGCTTCGGCAGCGTTTGCACCGGCCCCGAGGAAATCCGAAAGTCCGCCCGCACCTTCATCAAGTACGGCGTTGACCACCTGAAGATCAACCTTTCGGGCGAGTACATCGCCGGCATTGCCGCCGAGCAATCCCCATTTGCGGAAGACGAGGTGGCGATGCTGGCTGCTGAGGCCCACCGGTACGGCAAGCGCATCGCAGCGCATGCCCGCTCGGCCGAATCGGTGAAGCAGTGTGTGCGTCACGGCATCGAGCTGATCTACCACGCCAGCTTTGCGGACGAAGAAGCACTGGATTTGCTGGAAGCCAACAAGGACAAGCACTTCGTCGCACCCGGTATAGCCTGGCTGGTCCGCACCAACTTCAATGCGTCGGAGTACGGTATCAGCCCGGCAGTGGCCGAGGCCATGGGCTACAAGCGCGAGCTGGAGATTGCCGCGGAAACCCTGCGCAAGATGCACAAGCGTGGCATCCGCATTCTGCCCGGAGGCGACTACGGCTTTGCCTGGATGCCGCACGGCACCAACGCCAACGATTTGCAGTACTTTGTCGACTACATCGGCATGACGCCAGCCGAGGCCCTGCGCTCGGCCACCCAACTGGGCGGCGAGATCATGCAACGGCCTAACGAGCTGGGCATGTTGAAGCCAGGCTATCTCGCTGACATCGTGCTGGTGGATGGCAATCCGCTGAAAAACCTGGCCTTGCTGCTGGACCCTGCCAAGGTGCAATTAGTGATGAAGGATGGCGCCATCCATAAGGACTGTGCCACCCCAGTGCCCTTTGAAGCAGCTTTGCACCTTCCAGGCGCGGACCGTCCATTGCAAGAGGAAGGTGTCAAAGAGGCATTGGCTGACCTCGCGAGCTGATACTGCTGGTAAGGGGGGGGCTACGACGAGTCCGCAGCACCATCAAGTGAGTAAGCGGCGCGCTGGGGACGCGCGTCGCTTCACTGGCGGACGGTTGAATCGCCCCAGTTTTGAACTGACCCCCAGAAGTTGGACAAACTTCAAGGGGTTTCATGAAAAGTACCAAACAGGGTTCAAGCTCAAAGTGGTTATGAGCTTTTTGGCTCGGGACGGTGGGGCGAAGCTGCTGGCGCGTCAATGGTCGGTGCCTGAGGAGAAGATCCGCACCCGGGTGAGCCACTACCGCCTGCACGGCATAGACGGATTGCGCCCCAAGCGCAGCACGTACAGTGCGCAGTTCAAACTGCAGGTACTGTCCCATCAGGATCGCGAACAGCTCTCCAGCCGCCAGGTCGCGGTGATCTATGACATCCGCAATCCCAACCAAGTCGTGGTCTGGCGACGCAATCTCGATCAAGGCCACTGCGGGCTGTTGAGAATGAGAAAGAGGAGCGTCCCAAGATGAAGCAGGAAGGTCGCTTCGCAGCGCCGTCGAACAAGGTTGCCGCCGACGCAGCGCAAACCCTAAGAGAAGAGAACGAACGACTGCGCGCTGAGGTCGCGTACCTAAAAAAATTGCAGGCCTTGATTCGGTCGAAGAGATCAGCTGCGCCGACAAAGCGCATCTGATTGCCGGGTTGAGGCATCACCATAAATTGGCATACCCGGAGCATGTCGCAGGCCTGCCACGCAGCACGTTCTATTACCAATGTGTTGATTTCCACGCAGAAGTGACCCACTAACCCCCAGGAGGGGGTATGGCCGCCAGACCTCGGGGAGCGGCGGCCAGAATAGGCGCCGAACGCCCGAGCCCAATGACCGCTTAGTGCCAGCTAGCGAGAGTTTGGTTGGCTGAATTGAGCGACAGCAATCGCTGCGTTGCAGCCTCTTCCAATTTACCTGCTGCATAGACGGCCACATAACAACAACTTCCGATTGTTCGCTTCATCTTCATACCAGGCAAGTGCGTCCTCATACAACCTTGGAAGACTCATTTCTTCCCCCCCGAAATGTCATAGCGAGAATGCTCACCTTTCAATAGCTTCTAGCGCTTATCCATAGGGCGGAAGAGGCAAATTCGACCCAAATTTCCTTACCAGACTCCTTCCTACATCCAAAAAAAGCAGCCCACCAGACACTGTGATTAAAATCAGTGTCACGCCAGCCCACCCACCCCGCCATGACGGTGCTGCCCTCCCCCACTTCGGACTCCCCGCCCTCCACCCCGATCACCCGCTTTCACCGCACCCGCCTGATGCAGATCTGGCGCTCGGCAGGCTGGCCGTGCAAGGATGGGCTGGAGATTGACCTGCTGGCTGCGGGCCTCATCAGTCTGCACATTGCGGCCGATGGTTGCGAAACCCTGCGCCTCACCGACGAAGGCATCCGCACGCTGGCGCAAGCCCGCCAGCGCGGCGTGCGGGCGCTGAGCCTGCACGACAGGCTGGGGCAAAAATTTGCGACGCAGTTGCAGGCCTCGGGCCGCATTGTGTGGACAGAGCTTTCATTGCGCGCGGTGATCGACAGCGTGCCGGTGGGGGATGGGGTGCCGCCTGCGGCCACAGCTGGTGCGCCCGCCAACACCACACCCGCGATGGCTCCGCTGTGGGCCGAGGATGACCACGCCCCCGCAGCCCGCGCCGCCGCCAACGTGTGGCGCATGGCACGGCCCGATCTTTTTTCTGTGCGCAACACCTCCGTGCCCGCCTACCTGCAGCCCATGGTGCATGAGGTGAAGGCGAGCCGGGCCGACCTGCTGTCGGACCTGCGGCACGACGCCAAGCGGCAGGCCTACCAGTGGCTGTGCGAGGAGTGTTACTACGTCTTTCCGGCCGGCATTGCCGAACCTGATGAGATCCCCGAGCACTTCGGCATCTGGGTGCTGCACGGCAGCGTGGAAGACGGACGCTTTGAGCTACTGCGCCCTGCCAGGCACCACCGCTGCACCTTGCCCTTTTCGGTGTGGATGGCGTTGTGCAAGGCCACACCGCTGCGCAGTGAGGAAGACCCGGCCCAGGCGCATTTGGGTGAAGCGTCCGCTCCCGCCATCGACAGCCCCCACTCCGCGCCATGACCTACACCGTGGCGGTGCGCGAGCTGTGCGAGTTCACCGCCAAGCAGGGCGACCTGGACCTGCGCTTTACGCCCGCGCCCACCGCGCTGGAGGGCATCGCAGGCCATGCTGTGGCTGCATCGCGCCGAGGCGCGGGCTACCGCGCTGAAGTTTCGCTGAGTGGCAGCTACCAGAGCCTGCGTGTGCGCGGCCGGGCCGATGGCTATGACCCAGCGCAGCAGCGCATCGACGAAGTCAAGACCTTCAAGGGACGGCTGGACCGCCAGCCTGCATCACACCGCCACTTGCACTGGGCGCAGGCCAAGGTGTATGGCTGGCTGCTGTGCGAGCAGGAGCAGCTGGCGCACATCGAAGTGGCGCTGGTGTATCTGGACGTGGGCACGCAGCAGGAGACGGTGTTCACCGAGCGTTGTAGCGCCGACGACTTGCGCCAGCACTTCGAGGCCCAGTGCCAGCGCTTCATTGCCTGGGCCGAACAGCAGGTGGCCCACCGTGCCGCACGCGACGCGGCACTGACCACCTTGGCATTTCCGTTTGGCGACTTTCGCACCGGCCAGCGCCCGCTGGCCGAGGCCGTTTACAAGGCGGCAGTGGCGGGCCGCTGCCTGTTGGCCCAAGCGCCCACGGGCATTGGCAAGACCATGGGCACGCTGTTCCCACTGCTCAAGGCCGCACCTGCGCAGCGCATCGACAAGGTGTTCTTTCTGGCCGCCAAGACGTCGGGTCGGCAGATGGCGCTGGATGCGCTGGCGCGCCTGCCTGACAGCGCACCGGCGCTGCCCCTGCGGGTGCTGGAGCTGGTGGCGCGTGACAAGGCGTGTGAACACCCGGACAAGGCCTGCAACGGCGAATCGTGCCCACTGGCCCGGGGCTTCTACGACCGGCTGCCCGCCGCACGCGCGGCGGCGGTGGCCACCACCATCGAAGGGAAAAATGCCCCCGCTTTGCAACAAGCCCGCGTGCGTGAGGTAGCCCTGCAGCACGAGGTCTGCCCCTACTACCTGAGCCAGGAGCTGGCCCGCTGGGCCGATGTGGTGGTGGGCGATTACAACTACTACTTTGACCTGGGCGGCCTGCTGCACGGCCTGGCCCAGACCAACCAGTGGCGCACGGCGCTGCTGGTGGACGAAGCCCACAACCTGGTAGAGCGCGGCCGCAAGATGTTCACCGCCGAGCTGCACCCCGCTACTCTCGCCCAGGCCCGCAGCAGCCCCACCGCTGCGCAGCACGCGCCGGTGAAGAAAGCATTGGACAAGGTGCGCCGCGCCTGGGTGGCGCTGGACAAGGCACACCCGGCCCCGTACACGGTGCTTGAAGCCTTCCCGGACAAGTTGCTGGCCGCGCTGCAGCAGTGCACCACCACGCTCACCGAACACTTCACAGATCACCCCACGGAGCCAGACGGCGCGCTGCAAACGTTCTACTTCGATGCCCTGCACCTGCAGCGCATGGCCGACCTGCTCGATGCGCATTCGATGGTGGACATCACCCAGGCTTCTGCCGCCCACCACCAGCGATCCTCCAAACCCGGTGATTCCGTAATCTGCATCCGCAACGTGGTGCCCGCGCCCTTTCTGCAGCCCCGCCTTGCAGCTGCACACACTAGCACCTTGTTCTCGGCCACGCTGCAGCCCGCGCGCTACTACGCCGACCTGCTGGGCCTGCCCGACGACCATGTGTGGGTGGACGTGGAATCGCCCTTTGCCGCGCACCAGCTGCAGGTGCAGGTGGCGCGCCACATTTCCACGCGCTACCCGCACCGCGCGGCGTCGCTGGCACCGATTGCGGCGCTGATGGCGCAGCAGTTTCGCGAGCGGCCTGGCAACTACCTGGCGTTTTTCAGCAGCTATGACTACCTGCAGCAGGCTGCCGCATTGTTTGCGCAGCAACACCCCGACGTGCCGCACTGGTGCCAGTCGCGCCGCATGCTGGAGGGCGAGCAGCGCGATTTTCTGGCGCGCTTTACCGACAGCAGCAACGGCATTGCCTTTGCAGTGCTGGGTGGCGCGTTTGCCGAGGGCATCGACCTGCCGGGCAAGCGGTTGATTGGCGCCTTTCTGGCCACGCTGGGCCTGCCGCAGGTCAACCCCGTCAACGAGCAGATCCGCGGGCGCATGCAGGCGCTGTTTGGTGCGGGCTATGACTACACCTACCTCTACCCCGGCCTGCAAAAGGTGGTGCAGGCCGCAGGCCGCGTGATCCGCACGCCCAGCGACGAGGGCGTGGTGCACCTGATGGACGACCGGTTTGCGCAGGCCCAGGTGCGTGCGCTGCTGCCTGTATGGTGGCAGGTGGACTGAGAGGCTTAGAGGCTGAGAGTCTTTTGCCTATGCCCGCCTTGCACGCCATAACACCGCTGCTAGTCGTTGCCAATGCGCGCCATAGCCCGAGCTATGGCTATGCTTTGCGCCTCGATCAGCGGTGTTATGGCGCACCTTTCGGGCACTGGCAAAAAACTCTCAGCCTCTGAGACAAAAAAAGGCCGGTCACCCATTGGGGACCGGCCTTGCAAAGGCCGCCATGGCGGCACACAGAGAGTCAATCGTCAGGAGGCAACGGGCTCCGCCACCGCCAGTTCCTTGGCCTTGCCACGCTGGCGGAAGAACGACACCGTCTGCCACAGGATGAACGCAGCGATCAGGCTGATCAGCGTGCCGCTGATGGGGCGGTTGATGAACACTTCAAAGCTACCGCGCGACAGCAGCATGGAGCGGCGGAAGTTCTCTTCGAGCATGGGGCCCAGGATGAAGCCCAGCATCAGCGGTGAGGGGTCCATCTCCAGCCGCATGAACAGATAGCCCAGCGCACCAAACGCCACCGTGATGAACACGTCGTCCAGGTTGTTGTTGATGCTGTAGGTGCCGATGCAGCAGAAGAACAGAATCGCCGGGAACAACACGTTGTATGGAATCTTGAACACTGACAGCCAGTAGCGCACCAGTGGCACGTTCAGCACCAGCAGGAAGCAGTTGCCAATCCACATGCTGGCCACCAGGCCCCAGAAGAGTTCGGGGTGGCCGGCAATCATGTTGGGGCCGGGCTGGATGCCCTTGATGATGAACGCGGCCATCATCAGTGCCATCACGGCGTTCTCGGGGATACCGATGCTCATCAGCGGGATGAAGCTGGTGCGTGCAGCCGCTTCGTCCGCAGCAGCCTGGCCAGCCACGCCTTCGATGCAGCCGGTGCCGATTTCATCGCGATACTTGCTGACCTTCTTGTCCAGCGCATAGGCGGCAAACTGGGCAATCACGGGGCCGCCACCGGGCAAGATGCCCAGGATAGAGCCCACCACGCTGCCACGCAGCGCGCTGGGGATGATGCGCTTGAACTCAGGCCAGGTGGGCATGAGCTTGATCTTGCCGTTGAAGGGCGAGCGCTCTTCACGCGAGTCGAGGTTCTTGGCGATTTCGGCAATACCGAAGCAGCCCAGCGCAATGCTCACAATACCCACGCCGTCGGCCAGGAAGGGAGCATCCCAGGTGAAGCGGGCCAGGCCGCTGTTCACGTCGGTACCGATGGAGCCCAGCAGCACACCCACCATGCACATGGCCAGGCCATTGAGCAGGCTGCCGGTGGTCACAAAGCTCACGCACACAAAGCCCACCAGCATCAGCGCACAGTAGTCGGCAGGGCCAAACAAGAAGGCCACCTCGCCCAGGCTGGGCGCCAGGAACGCCAGCACCACGATGGCCACCGTGCCCCCGATAAAGCTGGAGAAGCCGGCGGTGAACAAGGCCAGCCCCGTTTTCCCTTTCAGCGTCATCGCATACCCGTCGATACACGCCACGATACTGCTGGCGTGCGGGATCTTCATGGTGATGGCGCTCACGCTGTCACCGTATTGCGCACCGTAGTAGATACCGGCCAGCATGATGAGCGCGCCGGTGGTGTCGATGGAGTAGGTCAGCGGCAGCAGCAGGCTGATGGTGGCCAGCGGGCCCAGGCCCGGCAGCAGGCCCACCAGGGTGCCCACGGTGCAGCCCAGGGCGCAGAACATCAGGTTCTGCAGCGTCAGTGCGTGGCTGAAGCCAAACGCGAGGTTGTTCAAGACTTCCATGGCGGTGACCTCAGTACAGCGGCAGGCTCACGCCCAGCAGCTTTTGGAATGCAAACGCGATGGCGACCAGCACCGCAGCGATCTTCAGGTTGCGCTTCCACGAGTACGACGTACCCGCAAACCCCGAGCAGAACACCAGAAACACGATGCCGGCGATCATGTTCACAAAGTGCGACAGTGCCGCAAAGCCGCACAGGCTGCCCAGGATGATGGCGATGTTGCGCACCTGAAAGTCCATGGGCACAGGCGCCACCAGGCGCGCGCGCACCACGGTGATGACCCCGATCACAAACAGCATGCAGCTGACGATGAACGGGAACATGCCCGGCCCGGCGCGGCCGAGCGTCCCCAGCGAATAGCTCAGGGACGGCAGGCCGAAGCCCAGCGCCAGAGCCATGAGGGCAAAGCCTCTGAGTAGATTGCGGTTGATCATGAAAAGGTTGTCTCCTGATAGGCTTCACGACCCCATCCGGCGGTGCAAACGGCGCGCAGGGCTGGGGTATGCTGACGGGCAGACTATCCCCATCGAACCTGATCGCAGGCTGATCTTGGCCATGCGTAATTTCACGTAGAACCCCGACCTCCATGCGCCTCCTCCTGGTGGAAGACGACCCGGTGCTCAGCCGCACCATGGCCCAGGGCCTCGAAAACGCGGGCCACCGCGTCGAGCAGGCCCATACCGTCGAAGAAGCCCAGCACTGGTGGGCCGTACAGGCTTTCGACGCCGTGCTGCTGGACCTGAACCTGCCGCATGCCGCCCACGCACGCAGCGGCCTGGGCAGCGGCCTGACGGCCCTGCGCGCCGCCCGTGCGCGCGGCGACCGCACCCCCGTGCTGGTGCTCAGCGCCCGCGACAGCACCGAGGAGCGCATCGCCGGGCTGGACGCTGGCGCCGACGACTACCTGGGCAAACCCTACGAACTCAAAGAGGTGGAAGCCCGCCTGCGCGCCCTGCTGAGGCGCGCCAGTGGCACCGCCGACATCGTCACCGTGGGCCAGCTGGTGCTGGACCGCCAGGCGCGCCGCGTCAGCGTGGCCGGGCAGCCGCTGGAGCTGCCCGCGCGCGAGTTTGACCTGCTGTGGGAGTTGATGACCCCACCCGGCCGCGTACTGAGCAAGGGCGACCTGTCCTCGCGCCTGTCGAACGGCGGCGAGGTAGTGGGCGAGAACGCGCTGGAGGCCTCGTTCTCCCGCCTGCGGCGCAAGATTGCCGGCAGCGGCGCGGCCATCCGCACGCTGCGCGGGCTGGGCTACGTGCTAGAGGATGACGTTGGCCAGCCCTGAACCCGGCACCGCACCGCTGCACCCGCAGCCGCCCGACCTGCGCCAGCGCATAGGCCGGCGCGTGCTGCTGTCGCTGGTGCTGATCTGGGGGCTGGGCAGCACCGTGGTGCTGGGCGTGGGCAACCACTTTGTGGCCGAGGCGTTTGACCGCGCCTTGCTGGACGACGCCCACGCGCTGGCGGCCCATGTGCGCGGCGGCCAGGCGGCTGACCCACCAGGCACCCCGCTGCAGCTCGACCTCACCCCGCGCGAGGTGGGCCTGCTGCGTTTTGACCAGAGCGAAACCGTGTGGTTTGCGGTGTATGCCGCCGACGGCAGTTTCATCGCTGGCGACTCGCACCTGGCGCCGGGCGTGGTGGCGGCGGGCAGCAGCCACGCGTTTTCTCACCTCTCGCAAGACGGGCGCGAGATGCGGCGCGCCACCTTGCAGATTGCGGGGCCGCCGTCGTTCACCGTCGTCATCGCGCAGACCACGGCAGAGCGCACGCAGCTGCTGCGCCGGTTGCTGGTGTACTCGGGCCTCGCCCAGCTGTGGCTGCTGGTGGTGCTGGGGTCATGGCTGCTGCGCGGCATAGAGCGCGACCTGCACCCGCTGGGGGCGCTGCAAGACGCCATGGACCAGCGCGACGCCGCCGACCTGCAACCCCTGCCTCCGGCGCTGACGCAGCAGGCCAGCACCAGCGACGTGCAACGCCTGGGTGTGGCCCTGGACGGCTTGCTGGCACGCGTGCAGCAAAGCCTGCATGCGCAGCGCGAGTTTGCGGGCAATGTGGCGCATGAGCTGCGCACCCCCCTCGCAGGCATCCGCGCCCAGGCCGCCCATGCGCTGGCCCACAACGACCCGGCCGTCTGGCGCAGCGAAATCGAAGGCATCGCCCAGGCCGAACAGCGCGCCAGTCGCACCGTGGACCAGCTGCTGGCCCTGGCCCGTGCGGCCGAGGGCGGCATTGCGCTAACGCTGCAGCCCTTGGCCCTGCACACCCTGGTGCGCGACGTGCTGCTGCGCTACCTGCCCCGCGCCGATGCTCTGGGGGTGGACCTGGGCGCTGAGGGCCTGGACCAGGCCGTGGTGGTGCGGGGCAACATCGCGCTGGTGGAAGGCATCCTGAACAACCTGCTGGACAACGCACTGCGCTACGGGCGCGGCACGCCGCCCCACATCACCGTGGCGCTGCACACCGAGCCAGGCTTTGGCGTGCTGCGCGTGACCGACAACGGCCCCGGCGTGGACGCCGCGCTGGCGCAGCAGCTGCAACAGCGCTGGGCGCAGGGCGACCAGGGCCAGCGCCTGGGCCAGGGCGCGGGGCTGGGCCTGGCCATCGTGGCGCGGTATGTGCAGTTGATGGAAGGCCGGCTGGAGCTGACCCCAGCCAGCGATGCAGCCGACGGGTCAGGCCTGGCGGCCAGCGTGTGGCTGCCGTTGGCGCCCAATGCGCCTGCCCCCTCCGGCACGCTCCCCACATCCCCATGACGAGCCCGCCCGACCCAGCACTGACCGAGGCAGAGCAAGCGGCCTTCCTGCAGTCCATCGCCCGCGTGCGCAGCGCGGCTGGGCGGGCCTTGCGGGCGGTTCAGGCCCACGCCATGCAGGGCGCAGCAGCCCATGGCACCGACACCAACGCCGCCACCCAGGCCGCCGAAGCCACCGAGCCCGCAGCCCAGGCCGCCGTCGATTTCATCGCACAACTGCACAAGGGCCTGGATACCGTGGCAGAACAAGCCCGCGCCACCGGCCCCCAGCCAGCGTGCCAGGCGGGCTGCGCGCACTGCTGCCACCTGCGCGTGGAGGCGACGGAGCCCGAGGTGCTGCACATCGCCCAGCACCTGCACACGCTGCCCGGCGCGGACCAGGCCACAAACACGCTGCGCCTGCAGCAGCACGTCGCGGCGGCAAGCGCGGGCAGCACACGCCAGCCCTGCAGCTTCCTCGTCAATGATCGGTGTGCCATCTACAGCGTGCGCCCTGCCGCCTGCCGCAAGGCGCATTCCTTGTCGGCTGCGCACTGTGCAGAGCAATCGCCCACCATCCCGCAAAACCTGCCCCTGCTGGTGGACGCCGAAGCGCTGATGGCCGGCACCGCCCTGGCCTACCGCGACCAGCCCCTGCCTGCCAGCGCCCACGAACTCAACGCCGCCGTACTGGCAGCTCTGGACGGTACACCGCTCCACGCACCCAGCGCCCTGCTGCGCTGGTACCGGGGTGACGAAGGCGCGCTGGCCCTGCGCACCACATTGCCGTAAAAGCCCACGCGCCTTGATATCCGTCAAGACCCGCCGCAACCAGCCGCACACAATGCAGCCAGCCCCGCAGCAGCCTGGCCGTGCGGCCGAACTTCTCGACGAACCCCCGCCTCACGCCTGATGACCCAGCCCACCCTCCGCTCCTGCGCCCCCCACCACCTGGCAGCCGCTGCCGCCGTGGTGGCGGGCCTGGCAGGCTGCAGCAAGCCCGAAGCCACCGGCCCCGCCACCACCAGCTTCGATGCCATCACCACCGCATGCACCCAGTTCCTGGCCGCACGGCAACCCCATGTACTGCCCGGCGCAGCGGGCGACTGGACCCTGACCGGTTACAGCCCCGCGCTGGTCCAGCCCGATGTCACACGCACCGAATCCACCGTGACGCCTTATGTGGGCAAGCTCGTCATCAAGGACAACGAGGCGCAGGCCCACGCACCGACGCAAGCCGCTGCCCAGGCCATCACCCTCACCCCCGCACACCTACTGTCCAACCGCACGCACACCTTCATCTACAGCTTTGACGGCACCCAATGGCGCTGGCAAAACGGCCAGCGGCTGACGAAGATACCGGGGCAGAACGACCGGCTGGAGGCCGTGACGCTGGCGGATGTCTCAGCAGCAGGGCCCAGGGGGTTTGCGGGGTGCTTGCCGCGTTGAGCCGGATCAATTCGCTCTCTTTTTGATAGCTATTACCGCATGATTCACTAGCGCTTCCGGCTGTTTTTGATCAAATCCCGCATCAAAACAGCCCAGCGCCGCCCACCTCCGCCTCGTGCAGCCTGGTGCCGCACGCCAGCCCTGAGGGCCGTCGCGCAGCCAAGCCATTCACACAGCTCATTCCAGGTCGGCATCCAGCCGGGCGATCAGGCCCTGCGCATTTACGGTGATGTCGAGGTTGCCGATCTCGTGACCAAAATCCCCCGTGAAGTCCACCCGTACCCTCGCGCGCCGCGACCCCAGGCGTTGCATCGACAGGAACCGGGTCACCGTCTGGTAGCGGACGAAGTACTGTTCGACATAGCGGCGTATTCCAGCATGGCCATCAAAACGGTGGCCCGTGGAGGGGTCGTCGATCACGGCATCGTGCGCAAAAAGGCCGAGCACCCGCTCCACCGCAAATGCGTTGGTGGCCGCGATCAGCGCATCCGCTAAGTGGCGCATGTGTTCATGCGTGGGGACCACCGCACCATGCCGCAGGCCTGCTGCGTCATCCCTGCTGGCTGGCCCGCTGGAGCTTTCTGCCAAAGGTTGACTCGGCTGGCTCATGGCAGCACGCTCACCACCACCTTGCCACGGGCGCGGCCGCTGGCGACCAGGGCGTGCGCCGCTTCGGCGGTGTCCAGCGTGAAGCTGGTCGGGTCGAGCAACGGCACCAGTTGACCCGCTTCCGCAAGGGTGGTGGCCTGCTCCATGATCTCGCCATGGTGTTCGCGAAACTCCCCCGTGAGGATGGGAAGCAGCGTGAACACGCCCGAGAAGGTCGCGCCCCGGAACGATAAGGGCGCCAACTTGTGGGTGCCCCAGCCCAGCGACGTCACCACATGGCCCGAGTAGCGGCGGACGGCCACAAACGACGCATCCAGCACCGGCCCACCCACGGTGTCGTAAACAATATCAAACCCCTGGCCGTCGGTGAACGCGTTGACATAGGCCTCGACCGAGGTCGTTTCATGGTCGATGGGCGTGGCCCCCAGAGACCGGATGTAACCGGCCTGCGCCGCTGTGCCCGTGGCGAACACTTCGGCACCCCGCGCGCGGGCCAGCTGCACCGCCACATGGCCAACGCCCCCGGCGCCACCATGCACCAGCACCTTGTGCCCGCTGCGCACGTTGGCGCGGTCCACCAGTCCTTCCCAGGCGGTGATGAAGACCAGCGGCAAGGCCGCTGCCTGGCGCATGGTCAGCCGGCCTGGCTTGTGGGCCAACAGGCGTGCATCCACCGCAGCGTATTGCGCCAGGCTGCCTTGCAGCCCGCCGATGCCGCCGGTAAAGCCATATACCGCATCTCCCACCTTGAAGCGAGAGACGCCCTGCCCCACCGCCTCCACCACGCCGGCGAGGTCCATGCCCAAAACGGCGGGCAGTGGTTGCTGGGCGTGCTCGGCGGCGCCCGCGCGGATCTTGGTGTCCAGCGGGTTCACGCCGCTGGCGTGGATGCGGACCAGCACCTGGCCCGCCGCGGGCTGGGGCCGGGGCAGCAAGGTGGGGGTCAGTGCGCCGTGGGGGGATGCGAGCACCAGGGCCTGCATGGTGGGGACGGGAGAGGTGGACATGGCGTTTTCCTTCGTGGGGTTGAACAGTGCCGCCAGTTTTCACCTTTCGCTTTTGAATGAAAAGCCACAAGATTGAAACCCTGTCATTCACTTTTGTATGATCCAGCCAATGAACTGGGATGACGTACAGGTGTTCTTGGCCATTGCCCGGCACGGCACGCTGGGTGCGGCAGGCCGCGCCCTCCAACAAAGCCAGCCCACCATGGGCCGCAGGCTGAAGGCGCTGGAGCTTTCTCTGGGCCACACCCTCTTCCAGCGGACCTCCGAGGGTTTCGTCCTGACCGACGAAGGAGCCGCCGTGCTGCGCCACGCCGAGGGCATGGAAGCGCAGGCGCTGTCGTTCTCCCGCCAACTGGACGGCGCAGACCAGCAGCTGGAAGGCGCGCTGCGGGTATCGACCTCTGACTGGTTTGGACTGCATGTGCTGGCGCCGCTGTGCGCCGCGTTCACCAACCACCACCCTCGCGTCAGCATCGAACTCCTGACCGATGCGCGCCTCTTCAGCCTGGCGCGCCGCGAGGCGGACCTGGTGGCGCGCATCGTTCCTTTTGACGAGCCCGACGTCATACAGCGGCGGCTGATGCATGTGCCCTACGCGCTGTACATGCAGCGGGGCGCAGACATGCCCACGGACGATGTGGACGTTCGCCTCATCACCATGGACCTGGGCTTCAGCGAGATGCCGGACGCGGCCTGGCTGCGCGAGGCCTTTCCTGCGGCGCGCATCGCGTTTCGCAGCAACAACCGGCACGTGCAGGCCGTGGCCTGCGCATCGGGAGCGGGCCTGGCCGTATTGCCTTGCCCGTTGGGTGATTCGCACCCCGGCCTGCAAAGGGTGGAGGTCGCCCCAGCGCCGCCAGGGCGCGATGTGTGGCTGGGTTACCACCGGGACCTGCGCCGGGTGCCCCGGCTGCGCGCGCTGGTGGAAATGCTGATACAAGCGCTGGGCCCTGCTCAGGGCGATGCAGGCGACCAGGGCGGCTGACAAAACGCTGGGAGCGCCGTCGCAGCGCTTGGCTGATGGCGGTCAGCGACCCAGCCCTGCCCCAACGGCCAGCACATACTCGATGAAGCTGTGACACGGGTGGCTCTGGTGCGCAAGCACATCTGCCTTGACCAAAACGCCCAACGGCCCCACCGCCTGTGACTTCCACGGCAAGACCGCCAGCTCTCCACGCTGAACCAGCGGCCGCAGCAGGCTGGCGGGCGCGCACATCAGCATGTCGCTGTCGGCCAGCATGGCGTATGCAATCTCGGTCGAACGGCTCGACACGCGGCACAGCTCAGGCACACCACCCAGTTCATCGAAGAGGCTCTCCACCTGCTGGGGTCCCAGCCCGGTCAGGGGTGGGGCCAGCCAGCGCTGCGCCAACAGCTCTGCGGCCGTGACGATGGCCTGCCGGGTCAGAGGGTGCTGGGGGCGGCAGACCACCACAAACCCGTCCTGCAGCGCTGCACGAAACCCAAACCCTTGCGGCAGCGGGGTCGGCTCACGGCAGATGGCCAGGTCCAGCGTGCCTTCCTGAATGCTCTCCAGCAAATTGTCGATCGTGACCTCGTGCACATCGATGGCTGCATCGGGATGCGCTGCGACGTAGGTCGGGATGGCCACCGTGAGCAGGCCGTTGATGCCCGCCGCTATGCTGCCAATGCGGATCAGTGCGGACGCAGCGCCCTGCTGCATCAGCGCGGCATTGCCCGCTGCCGCCTGCAGAGGGACCAGTGATGCGCGCAACAGCGGTAGCACCGCCTCTCCCAGGCGGGTCAAGCGCATGCCCTTGGAATGCCGCTCGAACAGGGGGCCGCCCAGAGAGCTTTCCAGTTCGACCAGCGCATGGGTCGCGGCGGGCTGGCTCAGGCCGATGGAGGAAGCCGCCCGGTGCAGGCTTTGCAGGTCGGCAATCGCAATGGCCAGCTGCAGGTGCTTGAGGCGCACCCGACCGAGGATGCGGTTGAACAGAACGGAAGGCGTCAAATCTGGCATGGGCTATTCAGAAATTGAATTCACTTGAAAAACAAGCATTGGCCTTGCAGCGCCTGCTGTGGAAATATTCCGAAGCTGGCACGGGCAAAGCCCGCGCCAAGCACATTCAATTAACGAATCTTATTCCCGCACCAGCCCCCTGCTGGCTGCGCGGGATGTCAGGAGACAAACCACCATGCCATCACCTCAGCGCCAGCCCCTGCGCACCAGCACCTTGCGCCCCACCCACTTCCTGCTCGCCCCGGTCGTGGGCGCACTCCTGGCCATGGGCCAGGCACAGGCCGCAGACACCCTGGACACCGCCTGCAAGACCACCGCCGAATGCCAGGCACAGGTCGCCAAGATCCAGGGGCTGGTCAAGGGGGACGCCACCAGCGCCTTGTCCAAGTCGCAGGACACCTTCTACTGGTTTGGCCGCATCAACATGGCATCGACCGTGGTCAACGTGGAGCAAGGCATCATCCCCAAAGCCCAGGCGGGCCGCATTGCGCGGGGCGTGGAGTTGTCGATCACGCAGGCGACGGCCCCGGGTGGCAAGCGCCCCACCGATGTGCTGCAGGTCGAGAAGATCATCACGGATGCCGTGGGTCCAGAGGCCACGCTGATCCACACCGGGCGCAGTCGCCAGGACATCCACTCCACCCTGAACGCCGCGCAGTTGCGGCTCGAGATGCTGGACTTTGCCGATGCGCTGGACCAGGTGCGCGCACGGCTCATCACCATCGCACAGGCGCACACCGCCACCTATGTGCCCGCCTACACCAATGGCGTGCAGGCCATGCCCATCAGCTATGGGCACTACCTCATGGCGTTTGCCGATTCGTTCGCCCGCGACTCGGCACGCATCCGCGAAGCCTATGCCCGCATCAACCTCAGCCCCATGGGCACGGCGGTGCTGGCCAACTCCAGCTGGGGCATCAACCGCGAGCGCCTGGCGCAGCTGCTGGGGTTTGACGGGCTCATCGTCAACTCGCTGGATGCGGGGCAGATCAGCACGTATGACATCCCTATCGAGGCCACATCCATCGCCAGCTCCACCGCCATACGCGTGGGCGCGTTGATGCAGGATGTGCACACCCAGTACCACCAGACGCGGCCATGGCTGCTGCTGGCCAGCGGCAAGACCTACACTAGCAGCGCCATGCCGCAAAAGGCCAACCCCGGCATCATCCAGAACACCCGCGCCAAGGCGAGCGACGTGGTGGCGTCGGCTCAGGCATCGCTGTGGCGGGCCCATAACGTCACCCCCGGCATGATCGACTACAAGAACACCTGGAGCCCCGGCAGCGCCAAAACCTTCGTCCAGGGCGTGGAAATGCTGCAGCAGCTGGCCGATGTGCTGGACTCGCTGCGCATCGACCCTGCCCGCGCACTGGACGAACTGGAATCCGAATGGACCACGTCGATGGAGCTGGCCGAAACCCTGCAGCGCACCCATGCCATTCCGTTCCGGGTGGGCCATCACTTTGCGTCGGACGTGGTGGTGTACGCCAAGGAACGCAACATCCGGCCCAAGGACTTTCCGTACGCCGAAGCCGTGCGCATCTATCGCGAAGCGGGCAAAAAGTACGACATCAAGGAACAGCGCCTGCCGCTGACGGAAAAGGAATTCCGCCGCGCCCTGTCCCCCGCCGAGATGGTGCTGACGCGCACCGGCACAGGCGGCCCCCAGCCCCAGGAGGTCGCGCGCATGGTGGCCGCCGCCAAGGACACGCTGGCCAAGAACCGCGCCTGGTCAACCGAAGCCCGGCAGCGCCTGCTGACCGCAGAGGCCGCGCTGAACGCGGCGTTTGAGGGCGTGAAGTCGCTGCCCTGACGCTCTCGCCGGGCGCCCGGGTGCCCCCACTCAGCGGGCCAACGCGGGCTGCGGGGTGCCGGGGCCACCGCCACGGCGTTGGGCCAGTGCGATGAGGATGTGAATGCCGACCGCCAGTGCCACCAGCACCACGGCACCCAGACCCCACAGCGCCCAGGCCAGGAAGGTCACCGCGCCAGCCAGAGCAGGCACCGCCTCCAGCACTGCCTGAACGATGGGACCTGCGGAGGAGACCAGAGCCTCCCACTGGCCCATCAGTTCCGGGGGCATCCAGGCCTTGAGCCAGGCGGGCATCAAGATCACGTCCGCCACCGCGCTGCCCCCCGCCAGGGCGCCCGCGCTGGACACCACCCACACGGTCACTGCATGCAGGGCCCAGCACGCCACCGACCACAGGGCCAGCAAGGCCAATGAGAGAAACCAGTTGATTGCGTAAAACATGCAAAACCTCCTTGAGTTGCGCAATGGGCAAGCGGTCAGTATGGGCAAACCGGCATGACATAGACACCAGCCCGGGCCGCACCTAGCATTCGGTTTTCTCGAACCTGAGGCCGTGCATGCTGAACTACCGCCACCTGTACTACTTCTGGATGGTTGCCAAGGAAGGCGGCTTTGCCCGGGCTGCAGACCGGCTGGAGATGGCCGTGCAGACCATCAGCGCACAGGTGCGAGACCTGGAGAAGTCGCTGGGCCACCAGCTCCTCAAGCCCTCGGGGCGCGGTGTGGCGCTGACCGAAGCCGGGCAGGCCGCGTTCACCCGGGCCGAAGAGATTTTTCAACTGGGTCAGTACATTGAAGAAGAAGTGCGTGAGGCCGCCACAGCCCGTGTGGCGCGGTTGTCGGTGGGGCTGTCGGACGGCATCTCCAAGCTGGCAGCCCATGCGCTGCTGAAGCCGGTGCTGGCAACGCCCCATCTGCGGCTGGTGTGCCACGAGGGAGAGTCGGACGAACTGCTGTCCGAGCTGGCCCTGCACCAGTTAGACGTGGTGCTGGCCGGGCAGGCAGCGCCGCGCATCCCACAGCAACGCCTGACCAGCGAACGCATCGCGCGCTCGCCGCTGCAGTGGTACGGACCAGCATCGCTGGTCAAGAAGGCAGCGCGCGACCGCTTTCCCCAGTCACTCCAAGATTTGCCAGTGCTACTGCCCACGCACCACGCGCCGTTGCGGGCCACGCTGGATGCGTGGTTTCAAGACCTGGGTCTGCAGCCGCGCGTGGTGGGCGAGTTTGAGGACAGCGCCTTGCTGGCCGTCTTTGCAGCGCGGGGGCTGGGGGTGTTTCCGGTCAGCCGCCTGGGGGCGCAAGACGTGGGGCTGGTGCGAGGCCTGCGCCTGCTGGGCGATTGCCCCGCGCTTTTTGAGGAGGTGCACGCCATCTGGTCGCGCAGAGGTCAGCACCACCCGCTGGTGCGGCAGATGGTGGAGGCGTCTGCGCGGTAAGGCGGCAGCATCAAAGCAGCCCTGCTTGTATCGCCTGGGCGCAAGCTGCAGGAGCAGCCGCGGCCGCCCTACCCAGCCCCGCCTAACGGCGATAGCGCGAACGCGGCTGCCAGCCGTCCCGGTACTGCGTCTGGACCCGCAGCGGCACCGGAACGCGCCGCAGCGCAGGCGCCGGTCTAACGGCATCACGGAACAGCCAGCGCGCGAGACGCTGGCGCAGAGTAGCAATGAGCGAAGGGATGGCAGACCAGAGATTCATGGATGGCTCCTTGTAGCGGTCGTTAGCAAGTGAACAGGAGCCCTGAATCTGCGGCCCGGCCTCGCCATCAAAAAGCAGGTTTTTTCTGGACCTGGCATCCAAAAATACGAGGCTTCGCGGCAGGTTTCAGGCGCATCGAATACACAGGATTTTCAAGCGCATCACGCAGATAAAGCCTGCTGGCTGGCTGCGCCCCTGCGGGCTACGGTGTCACCTTCAACCCAGGAGATTGCCCATGCAGATTCTTGTCAGAACCCATCACCCCGAAGCAGCGCAACTGCGTGATACGGTGGAGCGCCGCGTGCGATTTGCCTTCCGGCGGCTGAATGCCTTGGTGCCCCGTGCAGACATCAAACTGGATGACATCAATGGCCCCCGGGGCGGTGCAGACAAACGCTGCCAGATTGCCCTGCGCACCGACGGCGCAGGCCCGGTGGTGGTGTCGTCTGTGGCCAGAGACTGGCGCTGTGCGCTGGACGAAGCCCTGGCCAGTGCGGCACGCCATCTGCTGCGTGCCTGGCGCCGCCAGGCCACGCCTCGACGGCAGCGCCGCCGTGACCGGACGGCGGGTGCTGAACACTCTGGCGCCACGGAGCAACCCACCTGAAATGTCACTGCCGCTCCATGGAGCGGAAGGCCTGTGCAATACGCGGAAGCGGGCCGCCCTACCGCACACTGGCAGGTGCGGCACCCATCACCCAGCCATCACCCAGCCATCACTCCCCCAGAAGGCTCCCGAGCTCAGCGCCCTGCGCCACGGCCTTTTGCACCACATCGCGGGTGAGCGTGGGTACAAAGCTTTCAATGAACTGGTAGGCATACCCGCGCAGCCAGGCGCCACGCCGCAGGCCCAGGCGGGTGAGATTGACCTCGAACAGATGGCCCGCGTCGATGAGCCGCAGGTGGCGGTCGCGCTCTTCATCGACCGCGATGGACGCGACGATGCCCACGCCCATGTCCAGCTCCACGTAGGTCTTGATCACGTCGGCGTCCATGGCGGTGAGCACGATGTCGGGCGCAATGCCTTCGCGCGCAAAGGCCTCGTCGATGTGCGCGCGGCCGGTGTAGCCCAGCTCGTAAGTGATGATGGGGTACTGTGCCAGTTGCTCCAGCGTCACCGGGCTAGGCAGGTCCAGCAGGCGATGGCCCGGCGGTACCACGATGCTGTGCGTCCAGCGGTAGCACGGCAGGGTGACCAGGGCGTCATAGCCAGCCAGGGCCTCGGTGGCCACGCCGATGTCGGCCTCGCCGGACAGCAGCATCTCCGCCACCTGGCGCGGCGAGCCCTGGTGCAGGTGCAGCGACACATGCGGGAACAAGGCCCGAAAGTCGCGCACCACCTGCGGCAGCGCATACCGCGCCTGCGAATGTGTGGCCGCCACCGACAGGCGCCCCTGCGCGCTGTCGCTGAAGTCCTGGCCGGCGCGCCTGAGGTTGTCAGCCTCCAGCAGCAGGCGCTCTACCGTGGGCAGCAGCACTTCGCCAGGCGGTGTCAGGCCCGTGAGGCGCTTGCCCGCCCGCACAAAAATCTCCACGCCCAGCTCTTCCTCCAGCTCGCGGATCTGGCGGCTCACGCCAGGCTGCGAGGTGTGCAGGATGTGGGCCACTTCGGTCAGGTTGAAGCCCCGCCGCACGGTTTCGCGCACGGAGCGCAGTTGCTGAAAGTTCATAAATGAAAAACCGGTCCCACAATGTCCCTGTGACTGCCTCCTGCCAAGGCCCGTACTGGTGACGATCCCTTTGGCACGAAGCCATAGGGCCCATCGGGCAGAGAGCTCGCAGATACTATGTTTTTGATAGCATCAAGTGCATATTTCACTAGCGCATCAGTCACTTTTTTTGGTTTTCTGCCACACAGAGGCCTCACATGCCCCGCTGGCTCAGGTCGGGCACATAGCGGTCGGCCTGGATGTCGGGCGACAGGCCGTGGGTGATGACCTCGTCGGTGATGGGCAGGAACTGCGCGTTCCACTGCTCCCACGCCGTGCGCAATCGTTCGAACACTTCGGGGTATTTCTCGCGCAGGTTCGCGCGCTCCAGCGTGTCGGCTTCCACGTCGAACAGAAACTCGTTGTCGTTGATGCGCAGGTATTTGAAGCGCCCCTCGCGCACTGCGCGCTGGCGCTGTGACTTGTAGCGCCAGAACAGTGTGCGCGGGTGTGCAGGCGCATCGCCCAGCAGCACGGGCAGGATGTTCTCGCCGTCTGGTGGGTAGTCGGCATCGGGCGCCACGCCCGCAGCGGCCAGCAGCGTGGGCAGCCAGTCCATGGTGGCGGTGACCTGGTCGCTCACCTGCGGGGCAATGCGCGCAGGCCAGCGCAGCAGTGTGGGCACGCGGATCCCGCCTTCGAGCAGTTCGGTCTTCTGGCCGGTGAAGGGCCAGGTCTTGGAAAAGCGCTCGCCGCCGTTGTCGCTGGTGAACACCACGATGGTGTTGTCCGCCACGCCTTGTGCCTGGAGGGCATCCAGCACCTGGCCCACCGCCTTGTCGAGCGAGCGCACCATGCGCGCGTAGGTGGCCAGGTTGCCGCCGTCGTAGTGAAACAGGTTCTTCAGGCCCAGCGAGATTTCTTCGTCCTCCGGTCCCACCCAGGGCCAGTGCGGCGCAGTGAAGTGCAGCGACAAAAAGAACGGCTTGGTCGCGCTGCGCTCGCCGATCCAGCGCGTGGCCTCGTCGGCCAGCAGCTGGGTGTAGTAACCCACGCGCTCCACCAGCACTTCGCCTTCGTACAAATCGCGCGCCACGGCATCACCCACGCCGGGCTTGTGGGTGAAGTAATCGATGGCGCCGCCGTAGTTGCCAAAGAAGCGGTCGTAACCGCTCTTGAGCGGGCCGAATGTGGGCAGGCTGCCCAGGTGCCACTTGCCGATCAGCGCCGTGTCATAGCCCGCATCGCGCAGCAGCGATGGCAGCGTGGGGTGCTCGGGCGGCAGGCCGTGTACATGGGCCTTGCGCAACAGGGGTTCTTCCAGCCCGCCACGCAGGCGGTACTGGTAGCGCCCGGTGATCAGCGCAAACCGCGTGGCAGAGCACACGGCCGAGTTGGCATAGGCCTGGGTGAAGCGTACGCCCTCGCCCGCCAGCGCATCGAGGTGCGGCGTGGTGAAGTCGGCCTGACCGTACACACTGAGGTCGGCCCAGCCCAGGTCGTCGGCCAGGATGAAGACGATGTTGGGCGCTTGTGTGGATGCGGAGGCGGCCACATTGGTGGTGATGCTCATGCCGCCCCCTTGACCTTGCCAGCGGCGTCGGTCTCGCGCCACTGCTTGTCGAGCTTGAGGTCCTTCACAGCCTGCAGCACGAAACTGGGCTGGAACCAGGCCTTCACGTCAAAGGTCTGGCGCACCAGCCCCAGCTTGACGCCGTCCTCCAGCACGCCCTGGTAACCGGCGATGAAGCCCTCGTCCAGCAGCGGCGAGTAGCGCGCATTGAGGTTGTCGCCCGCCAGCTCTTCGCGGAACGACAGCTCGGGGTTGCCGCTGTTGTCGGCGTAGAGCTTGATGAGCGCCTCGCGGTTGCCCTCTTGCGAAGACCAGTGGGCAGCCCGCACCAGTTGGGTCACCAGGCGCTGGGTGAGCTGCGGGTTTTGCGCGGCGAAATCCTCGGTGGCCAGGATGCCCGAGTTGATGGTGTAGTCCGGCCCCCGGCCCTTGGTGCTCAGCGCGATCTGCGCGCCCTGCGCCTTGAGCAGGAACAGGTCCGAGCCGCCAAACGTGGCATCGATCTGCCCGGCCACTACGGCAGCCTTGGAGGTGGGCCAGTCCATGTTGATGAGCTTCACGTCCTTTTCGGTCAGGCCCGCTGTGGCCAGCAGGTTGTCGAATGTGCGCTGGTAGGCCGTACCCTTTAGCACCGTGACCTTCTTGCCCTTGAGGTCGGCCACCGTCTTGATGCTCACACCCGGCGCGGTGGCCAGGTAGCTGTTGCTGCCCCTGCCCGTGGCCGCGATGAAGCGGGTGGGCAGGCCACGCGCGCGGCCGATGACAGCGGCAAGATCGCCCAGCGAGACGACGTCGAGCTGCTTGGCCGACAGCGCCTCGTGCACGGCCGGACCTGCGCCGCGAAAGAAGTTCCACTCGATCTTGATGCCGTCCTTGGCAAATTCATCTTCGAGCCACTTGTTGGCCTGCAGCACCGCAAACACGCTGCCGCCCGGCGAGGGCTTGCCGGCGGTGCCCAAGTCGGGAGAGCCGATGCGGATGACCTTGGCAGGCGACTGGGCGCGCAGCACCAGAGGGGCGGCCAATGTGGCAGCGCCAGCCACCAGCAGCGAGCGGCGTGTGGAGAAAACAGAGGAGTTTTTTGGTGTCATGGGAATCTCGGGAATCAGAAAAGGGAGAACAAAAAATCAAACGGCAAACTGCCACTGCGCAGCGGGTGCCAGCTGCTCGCCGCGCTTGAGCGGCGGCTCGGCCAGGTCGGCCGCCGGGTGGCCCGCAAACTCGCGCAGCACGCTGTCCTTGATGGCGGTGAACGCGTGCGAAGTACGCTCGCGCGGATGGGGCAGCCCCACCGGCACAGTACGGCGGATGCGGCCAGGGCGCGGCTCCATCACCACCACGCGGTCGCCCAGGTACACGGCCTCTTCCACGTCGTGGGTCACCAAGATCATGGTGATGCCCTCTTGCTGCCAGATGCGGTGCAGCTCCTGCTGCAGGTGGGCGCGGGTCATGGCGTCGAGCGCGCCAAAGGGCTCATCCAGCAGCAGGATGTCGGGCCGGTTGACCAGCGCCCGCGCAATCGCCACGCGCTGCGACATGCCGCCCGAGAGCTGGTGCGGGTAGGCAGTCTCGAACCCCTCCAGCCCCACCAGCGCAATGTGCTCACGCACAGTGGCGCGCTGCTGGCCCTCGGTCAGGCTGGAGTTGAGCAGGCCCAGCGCCACGTTCTTCTCGACCGTAAGCCAGGGAAACAGGCGGTGCTCCTGGAACACGATGCCCCGGTTGAGGCTGGTGCCCACAATGCGCTGGCCGTTGAGCAGGATCTCGCCCTGATAGTCCCCCTCCAGCCCGATGACTAGGCGCAGCAGCGTGGACTTGCCGCAACCGCTGGAGCCCACGATGCTCACGAACTCGCCAGGCTCGATGGTGAGGTTGATGTCCTGCAGCACAGGCAGGGCTTCGCCCTTGACCTCGTACTGCTTGTTCAGGCCGCGAATGGCCAGGGTACCGGCGTGTGCCATGGTGTGTTCCTTGTGTTCGTATGGGGATGCAGATTCAGTACTGCGCTACCGTGCGGTCGCGCCAGGCCAGCAGGCGCTTTTCCAGCGCACCCAGCAGCGCGTTCAGTGCAAAGCCCACCAGGCCCACCACCACCACGCCAAACAGCACCAGGTCCATCCAGAAGTGCTCGCGCCCGTCGATGAGCGTGTTGCCAATGCCCTTGCCCGAGGCCAACAGGTATTCGGCCCCCAGCGTGGCCAGCCAGCTGTAGATCAGCGAGAGCTGGATGCCGGTGAACAGCGAGGGCGCGGCCGCAGGCGCCACCACGCGGCGCAGCGTTTGCCACACGCTGAACTCGTACACACGGGCCACCTCCAGGTATTCGCGCGGCACGCTGCGCAGTCCCTCCAGCGTGTTGAGAACCACCGGAAAGAACGCGGCCATGACAATGAAGGCCACCTTGGCGGCATCGCCCAGGCCAAACCACATCGACAGCATCGGAATCCACGCAAACAGCGAGATCTGCTTGAGCGTGTGGAAGGTGGGCCCCACCAGCCGCTCGGCCCAACGGGACCAGCCCAGCAGCGCGCCCACCGCCAGACCGATGCTGGAGCCAATGCCGAAGCCCCAGGCCATGCGCCACAGGCTGGCCGACAAGGCCACCCAAAGCTCACCGCTGACGACCTGGCCCACGCCGCGCTGCCACACGGCCAGCGGCGACACCAGCAGGGGCGAATCGGACGCACCCGAGGCCACCACTGCCCACCACACGGCCAGGATCAGCACGGGCAGCACCCAGCCCCGCAGGCGTGGCGGCACTTTGTGGAACAGGTTGCGTTGCACGTTCACAGAAGACATTTGCACACCCCTTTCACAGCCCCGGCTTGCGCCAGCGCAGCAGCCACGCCTCGGACATGGCCAGCAGCTTGTCGATCACAAAACCCACGATGCCCACGGCCAGCACGGCGGCCAGCACCACGTCCAGCTGAAAGAGCTGGCGGCCATAGACGATGAGGAAGCCGATGCCCTCGGACGACGCCAGCAGCTCCACCACCACCAGCGCCAGCCAGGCATGGGTGAGCCCATAGCGCACGCCGTTCCAGATAGGCGCCGTGGCCGCCGGAAACACCACCTTGCGCAGCATTTGCCAGCGGGTAAAGCCATACACACGCGCCACCTCCACCAGCCGGTTGGGCACGTTCCGGATGCCCTGGCAGGTGTTGATGGCCACGGGCACCAGCGCAGCCTTGGCGATCAGCAGAAACTTCAATGCCTCATCGATGCCCACCACCAGAATCAGCAGCGGCAGCCAGCCGATCACCGGCACCTGGCTGAACGCCTTGAACAGCGGGAACAAATAGTCGCGGAAGGTGGGCGACAGGCCCATGGCACCGCCCAGCAGCAGGCCCAGCGACAGGCCAATGCCAAAGCCCGCAAACACGCGGACCATGCTGATGCGCAGGTGGTCCCACAGCTCGCCGCTGGCCAGCAGCTCACCAAACACCTTGAACACGGCAGCGGGCGGAGGCAGCACCTGCTCGGGAACCCAGCCCCACACGGCGGACAACTGCCACAGTGCCAGCACGGCCAGCGGAAAAGGCCAGGCCCAGAGTGAGCGACCTGCCCAGGACCAGGACGCCTTGGTTCTTGCCGCTGCAACGCGCCGCGCGGGCGTGTCCGGCAGCGGCTCCAACGGGTGCGTGGGGCTGGCAGGCCCGGCCGCATTCAGTGCGGGTATCGCCATCTTTTGCATGTCCTTTCGGGTGGAAAAAGTGCTACCGCCCAGGGCTGGGTGGGCAACTTCAATAACAACCAAAAAGAATGTAAAAGACGTTTGTTATAAAAATAAATGGTTAATACTCATATGCAATGACAAAGATGTTTGCGGCATGAGCAGCGGTGCAGACGTTATGAGCGGGGCCAGACGCGGGCACAAAAAAACCCGCCAGGCACTGGGTGCCGGCGGGTTGCAAAGGGCGGTTTTCACCGGCCCGGTCCCCCTACCTAGGATTCAATCCTTCTGGCGCAGAGCCCACTACTAGGGCGCGGTTGCCAAGTCCCCGTTGGCGCCATACACGGGCCAGTAGGCCTCCAGCTTCAGTTCCTTGAGTGCGGCATTCAGGTAGCGGCGGTCAAACCAGCTGTCGATCTCGGGCTTCTTGCGGATCAGCTTGAGCTTGAATGCCTCATCGGCCGCGTCCTTGTAGCGCGCTACCAGAAACGGGTCGAGCAGCGGCGACAGGCGCACACGCAGCGGCTGGCCGATGAAGTCTTCGCGCCACACCTTCTCGGGGTACTCGGCCTTGCCCCATTGCGCAAACAGCTCGGCACGGCGGTTTTCGTCGGAATATTTGTGGGCGTACTGCACCACGGTCTTGACCACACGCTCCACGGCCTTGGGGTGGCGGGCAGCGAACTCGTCGGTCACCAGCAGTGCTGTCTGGCGGGTGTACTTGTACGAATCTTCCGCAGCCGACCACACCACCTTGGCCAGGCCCTGATCGCGCAGCTTGAAGAACCCCACGTAGCCAAAAGCGGCGTCAATGTCTTTGCTCACCAACGCGGCCTCGGCACTGGGCAGGTCCAGGTTGACCAGCTTCACATCGCGCTCGCTCAGACCCTTGTCGGCCAGCGCACGCACGGCGGCCAGGTGCAGGTTGGTGCCCTTGAACACCGCCACCTTGCGGCCTTTGAGGTCTTCGATGCGCCGGATGTTGGAATCCGGCGGCACTGCCAAGTACAGGCCGGTACGCACGCCGCTGCCGAGGATGATTTTGGTCTTCACATCGCTGGCCCGGTGCACGATAGACGGCAGGTCGCCCTGCCATGCAAAGTCCAATTGCTTGTTGACCAGCGCCTCGTTCACGGCGGGGCCTGCGCCCTTGAAGAAAGTCCACTGCACCTTCACGCCGTCTTTCTTGAACTCTTCTTCCAGCGCGCCATCGGTGTAGGCCAGCGCGGCCGACGTGCCGCCGTGGCGCACGGGGTCGCTGCCCACGCCGCCGGTGGCCACGCCAATGCGGATCACCTTCAGCGGCTCTGCCGTCTGTGCAGCGGCGCTGCCCGCCCACAGGCCCAGCGCCAAGGCAGCGCCTGCTGCGGTCAAGGCCTTGCGGCGGGTGGTATTCCAGGGTGTTTTTTTCATGGGTGTCGCTCTTTCGTAGGGGTTGCGTTGGGACGGTGCGCGGGCCACGCCCTGCACCTGTCGAGCCCCACTCTAGGCACGCCCGGCAATGCGGCCAACGACCAAAAACAGATATCCAAATGCGCAAGCGCCCTACCCGCTCGCCTGACTGCAGCGCCTGTTTTTCCAACTATCGATATGCGAACAGCTTCGTTGGTGTGCAGCGCTTGCAGTGTCCCAATGGCATGGCCGTTCTCTTTCCACCACCCTCGTTTCAGAAAGCAGCACCATGTCCAAGATCAACGACTTGCACCCCACCTTCACCCGCTTTGCGGTGGAGCCCTACACCCCCACCATCGGCGCCGTCATCCACGACCTGGACCTGCGCCAGCCGCTGGATGCCACCACGCAGGCCGAGCTGCGCCAGGCCCTGGCCGTGCACGAGGTGCTGTTCTTCCGCGACCAGCACATCACGCCGCAGCAGCAGGTGGACTTCACCCGCACCTTTGGCAACGTGGCCGAGGTCAAGGCGTTCTTCCCCCGGCTGGAAAACCACCCCGAGATCGAAATCGTGGAAAGCACCGCCGAGCGCCCCAAGGCGTCGAGCAACTGGCACGCCGACATCACCTGGCGCGAGCAGCCACCGCTGGGCACCAGCCTGTATGCGCAGGTGATTCCGGCCAGCGGTGGCGACACACTATGGGCCAGCCTCACCGCTGCCTACGCCAGCCTGCCGCCCGCCTTCCAGGCTTATCTGGAGACGCTCACGGCCGTGCACACCTGGGAGATCAGCGGCTGGACCGAGTACCTGCTACGCAAGGACGCCAGCGGTGACGAGCTGAAGGCCGCGCGCGCCAAGTACCCGCCGGTGGAACACCCGGTGGTGCGCGTGCACCCGGTCACGGGCAAGAAGGTGCTGTATGTGAACTCCACCTTCACCAGCCACATCAAGGGCCTGTCGCGCGTGGAGAGCGACACCCTGCTGACCCAGCTGTTTGCCCTGCCCCAGGTGCCCGAGTTCCAGGCCCGCCTGCGCTGGGCGCCAGGCACGCTGGCGGTGTGGGACAACCGCTCCACCCAGCACTACGCGGTGGGCGACTTCTTCCCGCAGCACCGCAAGCTGCATCGCATCACTATCACTGAGTAGCCCCCTGAGTCGCCTTCGGCGCCTTCCCAGGGATGTCCTGCATCACCCTCGCGAGTCGGTGGTAGTGCGGATCGGGACAGTCCGCAAGGCGTCTTTTTGCAGCCAATAGCCGAGCTATTGGCAAAAAAAGCAACGCAGCGGATGGCCCGAGGCCGCGCTATCACCGACCGCAGGGAGTGATGCAGGACATCCCCGAAGGGGGACGCACCCGGTGGTCCGGCGAAGCCGGTTCCACGGGTGCACTCGCCTGGGCCGCGCCAGTCTCGCGAGCTGCGGGCCCATTCAACAGTCGTTTTGAAAATACCCATGACCCAACCCGACACATCAAGAAAGCTGCGCCTCGGCGCCTTCATCATGGCCACGGGCCACCACATTGCCGCGTGGCGCCACCCCGGTTCGCAGGCCGATGCGGGTGTGAACATCGACCACTACATCGAACTGGCGCAGACCGCAGAGCGCGGCCTGTTCGACCAGGTGTTTGTGGCCGACAGCCCGGGCGTGTGGCACAAGGGCGACCGCGAGTCCTTCAGCCGCCAGGGGCGGCTCTCGCACTTCGAGCCCGTCACGCTGTGGGCCGCGCTGTCGGCTGTGACCAAGCACATCGGCTTTGTGGCCACGGCATCCACCACCTACGAAGACCCGTACCTGCTGGCACGCAAGTTCGCGTCGCTGGACCACATTAGCAAAGGCCGCGCCGCCTGGAACGTGGTGACCACCAGCGCCGAGAACGTGCACGGCAACTTTGGTCTGGATGCCCACCCCGACCCCGCGTTGCGGTACGAGCGCGCCCACGAGTTTGTGGACGTGGTCAAGGGCCTGTGGGACAGCTTTGACGACGACGCCTTCACCCGCGACAAGGCCAGCGGCGTGTACTTTGACCCCGACAAGCTGCACACGCTGAACCACATCGGCAAGCACCTGAAGGTGCAGGGGCCGCTCAACATCGAGCGCTCGCCCCAGGGCCACCCGGTGATCGTGCAGGCAGGCTCTTCCGAAGATGGCAAGGAGCTGGCCGCCGCCACGGCCGAGGCCATCTTCACCGCCTGGACCAGCCTGGCTGAGGCCCAGGCGTTCTACAAGGACGTGAAAGGCCGCATGGCCAAGTACGGTCGCTGGCCCGACGAGCTGCTGGTGCTGCCCGGCATCTCTCCGGTCATCGGCCGCACCGAGGAAGAAGCCCAGGCCAAGTGGGCCGAGCTGCAGGCACTGATCCACCCCAGCGTGGGCCTGGCCACGCTGGCGCCCTTCTGGCCCGGCGAAGACCTCACACAATGGAACCTGGACGCACCGCCACCCTACATCCCCGAGCCACCCAAGGGCATCAACAGCCGAGCGCATGTGGTGCTGCAACTGGCCCGCCGCGAGAACTACACCGTGCGCCAGTTGTACGAATACCTGGCCGGCGCGCGCGGCCACTGGGTGGTGGTGGGCACGCCGCAGACCATTGCAGACCGCATGCAGGAATGGTTTGAGAACGGCGCGGCCGATGGCTTCAACGTGATGCCGCCCGTGCTGCCCCAGTCGCTCAACGAATTTGTGGACCTGGTGGTGCCGGAGCTGCAGCGGCGCGGGCTGTTCCGCACCGCATACGAAGGCAACACGCTGCGGGAGAACCTGGGCCTGGCGCGGCCTGCCAGCCGCTACGCCACACCGCTGGCCAAGGCAGCGTGACACCGGAGGGCCACCGCTTCATGCCCCGCCCCACAGCGCGGCGGGGTTAGGGTGGCTTGGCGGGCGTGGCGCACCCGCCTTGACGCGGCGCACGGGCAGGTCGGTGGCAAGGCGCTTGACAGCAGTGCCCCGGGAGGCGGTCTGAAAGCCGTGCGGTGCCACCAGCACGTCCGTGCGCGCTTCGCGCAAGATGCGTTGCGCCACGCTCTCGAAGAACCAGTCCACCCACGGGGACGCGGGATGCCTGCCCACCACAATCAGGTCGGCCCCAGCGCTTTGCTGTGCCACCAGCACCTGTCGCGCCGGATCGCCCCGGCCGATGGACGATGACAACCGATTGCGCCGCGCGTCGTACGAGTCGGTCAGCGTGAACATGCGGTCTTGCGCATGGCGCCTGCACTGCTCGCGGTAGATCTGGATGGCGCGCTCCGACACCTCGGCATACCGCAGCTTGCCCTCATTGGCTGTGCTGATGGCATGGAACAGTTCCACACGTGCGCGGGGGTGCAGTGCCAGGCCTAGCTCGACCAATCGGTGCGATGCCTGCGAAAAGTCCACCGCCACCAACAGGCTCTGGTAGGTCTGGTCCGCCGCGTTGCGCACCACGACCACGGGGCGCTGGCAAGCACGCAGCAGCTGCAGGGCGGGGTGCGTGCCCCACCAGGCCCGCAGCCCCCGCTGCGGTGCCGTGCCCCACACCACCAGGTCGTGCGCGGCTGCCGCACGGGCGATGTCTGCCACCGTGCAATCCACGCGCGATACGGCCTGCACAGCGATCTGGTGGCGCTGCCGCAGCTGCAGCGCATGGTGCGACAGGCGCACCGCCACATCGGGGGGTGGCACCTCGCCGGGTGCGGAGAGATACACCAGCTGCAACGCAGCCCGATGCTCGGCGCCCAGCAACGCCGCGCGTGCTAGCGCGTGCCCTCCCAGTTCAGAAAAATCGGTGACGACGAGGATGGAGCGAGGGGTCATGGTGGTACGTCCTTCTGTGGTGAACAACGCGCACTCCTCCAACGGCTGCCAATGTAATTGGCGCCGGTCTGGTGGGAAGTGATCTGGTGGCACGGCCCGCAGCGGGCCGGCGTGCGAAGGCGACTAGGTGAGGTAGTCGCCCGTGGCCTCGGGCTGGTACTGGATGCTCTCGATGGTGGCGGAGCACTCTTCGCCGTGCGGCGTTTGCCACTTGGCCATATCTCCAACCCGCAGGCCCAGCAGGCTGATACCCACCGGCGACAGCACCGAGATAAAGCCCGCCGCAGGCTCGGCGTCCTGCGGGTAGCACAGGGTCAGCACCTGGCGCCGGTGGGTGTGCGGGTCCACCAGCTCCACGCGGGAGTTCATGGTGACCACATCCGCACGCACGGTGCGCGGGCTGGTGATGTCGGCGTTGGCCAGCAGGTCATCCAGCAAGGGCGCTGGCCGGTTGCCGACCAGCTTGGTCAGGCGCGAATAGTCCAGGTCGGTGAGCGTGCGCTCGCCAGGGGTCACAACTGCATGCATACAAAGCACTCCATCGAATGCGGCGGTGCCCCGTGGGGACAAGACGGCCGCTACCGCGCTTGGCTGGTGCCCGGCGGTGGATGGTTGCGCTACAAGGGGATGAGGAGAGAGGGTGCCGCCGGGCTCAGGAATGTGCTGGCGTCAGCTGACGACGCGCGTTCTTCTTGGCCACCGCTCGCGCGCAGGCCGCTGCGCGGGGCAGCACAGCCAGGGCGGCAAAAGGGCAAACCAGAAGGGTCGTCATGGGCCCGAGTGTAGGCAACACGGGCGGTTCTGGGGGCAATAGCCCCAGGGTTCTTGCCAGATAGCGGCTGGTCAAGCCCCGGGCACGGCGAGCCGCGCTGCCTGCCAAAGCGACACGCAGGCCTGTGCCACAAGGTGAGGGCTGCGCAGAGCCGCACGGCGTTGCGCCGTCGGCCCTGCGCCCTGCTCCCGACTCACAGCTTGGCGATCGACACCTCTGTGGACTTGACCAATGCGACCACATCGGAGCCCACGACCAGGCCCAGGTCGTCCACCGAGCGGGTGGTGATGACGGAGGTCACGATGCCCCAGGGGGTTTCGACATCGACCTCGGAGACGACGTCGCCGCGAATGATCTCGCGCACTTTGCCCTTGAACTGGTTGCGAACGTTGATGGCTTGGATGGACATGGGGTTCTCCTAAAAAGTCCGTTGAAAGAAAAAAGAAAAGGGGGAAAGAGGAAAGAGGTGAAAGCTCACACGGCCCAGCGCAGCCCGTGCGCGGGCACACCTGGCCAGGGGGCCTCGTGCGCCGGGTCGCCATCGGGCTTTTGCAGCACGCGGTCCAGGATGCGTTTTTCGATGGCGGCAAACGCGGCGTCGCCGTGCGAGCGGGGACGTGGCAGGTCGATGCGCTGGTCCAGCGCAATCTGGCCGTCCTCGATCAGGATCACGCGGTCGGCCAGGGCCACGGCCTCCTGCACGTCGTGGGTCACCAGCAGCGCGGTAAAGCCGCTGGTGCGCCAAAGGCCTTCGATCAGGCGGTGCATCTCGATGCGCGTCAGCGCATCCAGTGCGCCCAGCGGCTCGTCGAGCAACAGCAAACGCGGGTTGTGCACCAGGGCACGTGCCAGCGCCACGCGCTGGCGCTGGCCGCCCGACAGGCGCGCCGGCCACTCGGTCAACCGGTCGCCCAGCCCCACGCGCGCCAGCACGTCGGCCGCAGCGCCGCGCCGCTCGGGCGGCAGGCCCAGGGCCACGTTGTCGGCCACACGCTTCCAGGGCAGCAGGCGCGAGTCCTGGAACATGATGCGGGTGTCACCGCTCAGGCCGTCGATGTCTTTGCCATCGATGCGGATCGCGCCGCCCGAGACGGACTCCAGGCCCGCCACCAGGCGCAGCAACGTGCTCTTGCCGCAGCCGCTGCGGCCCACGATGGCGACGAACTGGCCGGGTTCGATGACCAGGTCGGCCTTCTGGAGCACATTGCGCGCGCCGTAGCGTTTGTCCACGCCGCACACTTCCAGGCGCACGCCCTGGGGTTGTAAAGATGAACTGGTGGTCAAAAAGGTCTCCTGCTCTAGTGGCTATTGCGCCAGCAGCTATAAAAATGTGAGTATTCAAGCGTGAAGCATCAAGCCTGGTAACCGGGATGCCAGCGCAGCCAGTAACGTTCGAGCCCCTTGGCAAACACATCGGCCAGCTTGCCCAGCAGCGCGTACAGCAAGATGCCCACGAGCACGATGTCGGTCTGCAGAAACTCGCGTGCATTCATCGTGAGGTAGCCGATGCCCGCCTGCGCCGAGATGGTTTCGGCCACGATCAGGATCACCCACATCAGGCCCAGCGAGAAGCGCAGGCCCACCAGGATGCTGGAGAGCGCGCCGGGCAGGATGATTTGCTGGTACAGCTGCCAGCGCCCCAGGCCGTAGGTGCGGCCCATCTCGATCAGGCCCGGGTCCACATTGCGGATGCCGTGGAAGGTGTTGAGGTAGATCGGGAAGAACACCGACACGCTGATGAGGAACAGCTTGGCCGATTCATCGATGCCAAACCACAGGATCACCAGCGGAATGAGCGCCAGTGCGGGAATGTTGCGCACCATCTGGATGGTGGAGTCGAGCAGCGTTTCGAACAGCTTGACCGAGCCGGTCAGCAGGCCCAGCAGCAGCCCCAGGCCGCCGCCAATCGCCAGCCCGGCCAGCGCACGGCCGGCGCTGACCTTGACGTGCGTCCACAGTTCGCCCGACAGGGTCAAAGTCCAGGCGGCCTTCACCACCTCCAGCGGCGAGGGCAGCACGCGGGTGGAGAGCCAGCCTTGCGACGAGGCGATCTGCCACAGCACGATGAGGCCCAGGGGCACGGCCCAGGGCAGCAGGCGCCGCGCCACGCTTGCAAAAAATCGGGCCACGGGTGCGGGCAGAAGAGGGCCATCGAGCGGATGGTCGATGGTGTCGGCAATGGGTGGCGAGACCTGCAGCTCGCGCACGGGCACCGTGTTTGTCTGGGCCTGTGTCATGGCGATATTTCCTGGGGATCGTTGTCGGGCTCCAAGAACTCCAGCTGGTTGCCAGCGGGGTCCTTGACGTAAAAGCGCAGGTACCCGGGCAGCGCACGGTTTTCCACCAGCGGCAGTTCGGCCTGCAGCAGGCGGTGGCGCAGTGCGGGCAGGTCCTGCACCTCAAAGGCCAGGTGCGAAACGGCGGGTGCGGGCTGCCAGTGCTCGGTAGGCACCAGGTCGATGCGCTGCGCGCCGGCCACAAAACGCAGGGCATTGCCCGCGTTCAGCCGCACCTCGGGCAGGCCCAGCAAGCGGCTGTAAAAGCGCCGGATGGGCGCCTCGGCACCGGCCGGGAACGGCAGCTGCACATGGTTGATGGACTGGATGGACATGGGCGGTCTCCTGGGCAGCGCTGCGCTCAGCTTTGCGATGCGCGCGGCACAAAGTCATTGGCCACGGTTTCGCCAAACGGGCCCAGCGGGTTGCCGCCCGCAAGTTTCTCGCGCACACCCACGGGCAGCAGCGGGAACACCAGCTCGGCAAAGCGGTAGGCCTCTTCCAGGTGCGGGTAGCCCGACAGCACAAAGGTGTCGAGCCCCAGCGCGGCGTATTCCTCGATGCGCGTGGCCACGGTCTGCGGGTCGCCCACCAGCGCGGTGCCCGCGCCGCCACGCACCAGGCCCACACCGGCCCAGAGGTTGGGGCTGATCTCCAGGTCGGCCCGCGTGCGCCCAATCGCCGACGGGCCGCCCCTAGGCGATTGCGCCCCCTCGGGGGGCAGCGAGGACACGCCAGTGCCGAGCGTGGGGGCCTTATTCCTGGCGCCGGCATGCAGCCGCGCCATGCGGCGCTGGCCTTCAGAATCCATGCGCGCAAACACGGCCTGGGCACGCGCCACGGTCACGTCGTCCACATGGCTGATAAGTTCTTCGGCCGCCTGCCAGGCCTGGTCTTCGGTCTCGCGCACGATAACGTGCAGGCGGATGCCGAACTTCACGGTGCGCCCATGCTTTGCAGCACGGGCGCGCACGTCGGCCACCTTCTTGGCGACTTCAGCCGGTGGCTCGCCCCAGGTCAGGTAGGTCTCGACCTGCTCGGCGGCGAGGTCGTGGGCGGCGTCGGACGAACCCCCAAAGTACACCGGCGGGTGCGGCTGCTGCAGGGGCGGAAACAGCAGCTTGGCGCCCTTCACGCTGAGGTGCTGGCCGTCATAGTCGAACGATTCACCGCTGTGGCTGCGCGCGAGGATCTCGCGCCAGATGCGGATGAACTCGGCGGACTGCTCGTAGCGCGTGGCGTGGTCCAGAAACACGCCGTCCCCCTCCAGCTCGGTCTGGTCGCCACCGGTGACCAGGTTGATAAGCAGTCGTCCGCCCGAGAGCCGGTCGAACGTGGCCGCCATGCGCGCAGCCAGCGCGGGCTGGTGAAGGCCGGGGCGCACGGCCACCAGGAACTTGAGTTTCTTGGTCACGGCGATCAGGCTGGATGCAACCACCCACGGGTCTTCGCAAGAGCGCCCGGTGGGGATCAAAACGCCCTCGTAGCCCAGGCTGTCGGCGGCAACCGCCACCTGCTGGAGGTAGTCATGGCTGAGCTGGCGTGCGCCTTTGGCAGTGCCAAGGTAGCGGCTGTCGCCGTGGGTGGGAATGAACCAGAAAATTTGCATGGCACAGGTCTTTTCAAAGCGGTATCTCAACGAGGTCCGTACGGGGTCAGTAGGAGATGGCAAAGCCGAACTGGGGCGCGCGCAGGGCCCCGCGTCGCTGCTGCAGGTTCAGCCCCCAGGCGGCGGCCGTGACGCACAGCACGCGCCGCAGTTGGGCGTGCAACGGGAAAGGCATGGGGGCAGGCATGGGCAGCTCCTTGGGCAAAGGCGGTTACAGCAGATCGACCGGCGCGGCGTGCAGCAGGTTGAGCTTTTTGGGAATCAGCTTCAGGTCGAAGAAGGTGTCGGCAATCGATTGCTGCTCGGCCAGGATCTCGCGCGTGACCGGGGCCGTGCCGAAACGGGCGCGGTTCAGGTACAGCTCGGTGATGGATTTGTCGAGGCCCAGCACGGCGGATAGCTCGGCGGCGGCGGCTTCCTTGTTCTTGGACGCCCAGGTATCGATGGCGTTGACCTCTTCGATCGCGATGCGCAGCACATCGGTGTTCCGGGTCGCGAAGTCGCGCGAGGTGAAGTAGTAGGCGCGGTTGTTGACCACGCCCGTAGCGTCGGCCAGCAGGCGGGCATCGAGCGTCTTTTGCGCGGCGGCCAGGAACGGGTCCCAGATGATCCAGGCATCGACCGCGCCGCGCTCGAACGCGGCCCGCGCATCGGCCGGGGCCAGGAAGACGGACTGCACATCGCCGTATTTCAGACCGTTCTTCTCCAGCAGCTTGACTAGGAAGTACTGCACGTTGGAGCCCTTGTTGTAGGCCACGCGCTTGCCCTTCAAATCTGCCACGCTGCGGATGGACGAGTCCTTGGGCACGATCACGGCCTCCAGCGCGGGGCGCGGCACGGTGGCACCGGCGTACACCAGTGGCGCACCGGCGGCCTGGGCAAAGATGGGCGGGGCTTCGCCCACGTCGCCAAAGTCGATGGAGCCGACGTTGAGCGCTTCAAGCTGCACGGGGCCGGCGTTGAATTCCGTCCAGGTGACCTTGACGCCCAGCGGGGCCAGGCGTTTTTCGAGCGTGCCACGGCCTTTCAGGATGGAGAGCCAGCCCTTTTGGTGGCCCACGCGCAGCACGCGGGGCGCGCCAGAGGCCTGGGCCCAAGAAGGGGCGGGTAGCGCTGCCGCAGCGGCAGTGGCAGCACTGGCGGCCAGCAGGTGGCGGCGTTGCAGGGAGAAGCGGTTCAGTTCGTTCATGGTGCAGGTTCCAGCAGCAAATCGGGTGGGAGGAGCACCGGGCGGGCTGACAGCAGGCGGCACACCGCCCTGCCCGCGCACCCGGCGCAGCAAAAAATCAAAAATGGAAATGAAGGGGGACGGAAGGTGGCGCTGGCACTGCGGGACTGCCGCAGCGCCGGGCCTGCGTCAGACGCTACATCGCACGTCAGCGAAGTTGACCGGCGCAAACCGCGTGGCCTGGGCGGGTGATGGGCGCAGGGTTTCGGTCACCAGCACGTTCACCGCATCGTCCAGCCGGGCGGCAATGTCGGCCTGCACGTGGTAGGTGCCCTCGGGCGTCAGCGTGACCTGCGAGTCGGTGGCGTAGATGCCCGGCAGGATGCTCTTGGCGCCCAGCGACTGCAGCACGGGCCGCAACGCGTAGTCGAGCGCCAGCATGTGGTGCGGGCTACCGCCCGTGGCCAGGGGCAGCACGGTCTTGCCCTTGAGGGCGGTTTGCGGCAGCAGGTCCAGAAACACCTTGAGCACGCCGCTGTAGGCCGCCTTGTAGACGGGGGTGGCCACCACCAGCACGCTGGCATCGGCCACCTGGTCGATGGCGCTGACCACCGTGGGGTGCCCAAAGTCGGCCAGCAGCAGCGCCTGGGGCGAGAGGTCGCGGATGTGGATGCGGTCCACCAACGCACCGCGCACCGAGAGGCGCTGGGCCACGGCGTCGAGCAAGGCGGCGGAGCGGGAGCGCTCCGAGGGGCTGCCGGCGATGAGCAAGGCGGACATGGTGTGGATTCCTTGAATACTATGGTTTTGATAGCTGTCAGCGCATGTTTGACTGGCGCTTGGGCTTGTTTTCATTCAAAAAGGGCGAGCAACGCCCCGCCCCGCCCTCTGGGGCGTGGCTTGTTGCACAGAGACAGGGCGCCATCCCCCCGCACACGAAAGGCGGGTGGACTGACTGGCTTACTTACTTGCGGGTGTAGATCTGGTCAAAACTGGCGTTGTCCGCAAAGTGGTCCTTGGCCGCCTTGTCCCAGCCACCGAATGCGTCATTGATGGTGAACAGGTTCAGCTTGGGGAACTGCTTGGCGTACTTGGCCTTTGCCTTTTCAGACACAGCGGGGCGGTAGAAATGCTTGCCCGCAATGTCCTGGCCTTCTTCGGTGTAGAGGTACTGCAGATAGGCCTCGGCCACAGCGCGGGTGCCCTTCTTGTCCACGTTCTTGTCCACCACCGACACGGCGGGCTCGGCCAGGATGGAGATGGACGGGGCAATCACATCGAACTTGGCGCCGAACTCTTTTTCGAGCAGGTAGGCCTCGTTCTCCCAGGCGATCAGCACGTCGCCCTGGTTGCGCTGCGCAAAGGTGATGGTGGAGCCGCGCGCGCCGGTGTCCAGCACGGGCACGTTGCCATACAGCTTGGCCACGAAGTCCTTGGCCTTGCTTTCATCACGGTTTGGACCGCCGTATTTGCGCTTGGCAAATTCCCAGGCAGCCAGGTAGTTCCAGCGCGCGCCACCCGAGGTCTTGGGGTTGGGCGTGATCACCTTCACATCGGGGCGCACCAGGTCGTCCCAGTCCTTGATGCCCTTGGGATTGCCTTGGCGCACCACCAGCACGATGGTGGAGGTGTAGGGCGAGCTGTTGTGTGGCAGGCGCTTTTGCCAGTCTTTGGGGATCCAGCCGCCGTTGGTGTGCAGCGCATCGGTGTCGCCCGCCAGTGCCAGGGTGGCCACGTCGGCCTCGAGCCCGTCAATGATGGAGCGGGCCTGCTTGCCCGAGCCGCCGTGGCTTTGTTTGATGGTCACGTCCTGGCCGGTCTTGGCCTTCCAGTGCTTGGCAAAGGCCTGGTTGAAGTCCACATACAGCTCGCGCGTCGGGTCGTACGACACATTGAGCAGCGTCACCGACTGCGCAAACGACGGCAATGCCGTCAGGGCCAAACTGCCCACCAGGGCGGCGGCGAAGGGAAACTTGATAAAGTCGCGGCGAAAGTTCATGGAAGGGCCTCTTTTATGAATGTGTTGCGGTGCAAAACACCGATGGAACGCATTCTGGAAGGCCCTCTTCAAAACTGGAACTACTGAGATTTCAGTTCTTAATATCCAAATCATCTGAGCGAAGCCTTTTTTCGCTCGCCCCCACTACAAGGAATTCCCATGGCACGCACCGTTCAATGCATCAAGCTCGGCAAGGAAGCCGAAGGCCTCGACTTTCCGCCCTACCCCGGCGAGCTGGGCAAACGCATCTGGGAAAGCGTGAGCAAGGAAGCCTGGGCGGGCTGGCTCAAGCACCAGACCATGCTGGTCAATGAAAACCGCCTGAACCTGGCCGATGCGCGCGCCCGCCAGTACCTAGCACGCCAGATGGAAAACCACTTTTTTGGTGGCGGCGCAGACGCCGCAGCGGGCTACGTCCCGCCCAGCGCGTAACGGAGCGACGCGAAGTGCAGCGCTGCAAAAAGTGGTTTCGCCAAAACCATTTCTTTGGTGGCGGCACAGATGCCGCAGCGGGCTACGTCCCGCCCAGCGCGTAACGGAGCAAAGCGCAGTGCAGCGCTGCAAGAAATGGTTTCACCAAAATCATTTCTTTGGCGGCGGTGCGGACGCTGCTGCGGGTTACGTCCCGCCCAGTGCGTGACGCAGCGCAACGCACCCTGGAGCGGTTCGCGGTAAAAAGCCGCTTTTCCTTCCCAACAGGCCGGCGCCACGCCGGCCTTTTGCCGTTCCCATGACTGAACCCGTCGAGTGGCTGCCAGACGGCACCCCCTACAGCCCCCGCTTCGGCGACCGCTACCACAGTGAAAACGGCGGCCTCACCCAGGCCCGCCGCGTATTTCTGCACGGCTGCGGCCTGCCCGAGGCCTGGGCCGGGCAGCCGCAGTGGCGCATTCTGGAAACCGGTTTTGGCTTTGGCCTGAACTTCCTGGTGACCTGGGCGGCCTGGCGGGCCGACCCGCAGCGCCCCACGCTGCTGCACTTTGTATCGACCGAGGCCTGGCCCATAAGCGCGGCCGACCTGCTCCGGGCCACCTCGGTCCACCCCGAGCTGGCGCCGCTGGCCGAAGCACTCCATCAGCAATGGTGGGGCCTGCTGCCGGGCGTGCACCGGCTGCGTTTTGACGAGGGCCGCGTGCTGCTCACCTTGTACGTGGGCGACACCCAGGCCATGCTGCGCCAGCAGAACCTGACGGTGGACTCCGTCTACCTCGACGGCTTCAGTCCCCAGCGCAACCCCGACAGCTGGGACCCGCACACCCTGAAGGCCGTGGCGCGCTGTTGCCGGCGCGGCACCCGCTTGGCCACCTGGACCATCGCCCGCGCTGTGCGTGATGCGCTAACGCAATGTGGTTTTGAAGTGACCCGCGTGCCCGGCGTGCCACCCAAGCGCGACAACCTGCATGCCACCTTCAATCCGCGCTGGGAACCGCGCACCTCGCGCCAAGCAGAGGCGGCGGCGCCCCCCTCCCCGCGCGGCCCCTGCATCGTAATCGGTGGCGGTATTGCGGGCGCAGCCGCCGCTGCCAGCCTGGCCCAGCGCGGCTGGCAGGTCACGGTGCTGGACCAGGCCCCCGAGCCCGCCGCAGGCGCATCGGCCCTGCCCGCCGGGGTGTTCGCCCCCCATGTGTCGCCCGACGACAGCGTGCTGTCGCGCCTGTCGCGCAGCGGCATCCGCACCACCCTGGAGCAGGCCCGCTGGCTGCTGAACGAGGGGCTGGACTGGGCGCATTGCGGCGTGCTGGAGCACCGCACTGACGGCAGCCCCGGCGTGTCGCCCGATTGGCCCCAAGGGCCGGGCGCCGCCTGGAGCGAGCCAGCGTCCCCCGCCGCCCTGGCCGCCGCCCAATTGCCGCCTGACGCGACCGCCTGCTGGCACCACCAGGCGGGCTGGGTGCGCCCGGCGCGCCTAGCCAGGGCCTTGCTGGGTCAGCCAGGCATTCATTGGCGGGGGAATTGCGCAGTGGCCCAGCTGCGGCGTGTGGAGATACCCGCCACTGCCCACGGCCCCGCAACCACCACCTGGCAGGCGCTCGATGCCCAGGGCCAGGTGCTGGCCGAGGCCGCCACGGTGGTCATTGCTGCAGGCGCAGGCAGCCTGGCCCTGCTGAACCACCGCTGGCCCCTGCAGCCGGTGCGCGGGCAGGTGTCGTGGGGCCAACATGCCGACCCGGCAGCGCTCCTGCGGCCATGGATTCCGTTCCCGGCCAACGGCAATGGCAACCTGGTGCCCCGGTTCCCGCTGGGCGATCAAGCCGATGGCGACCAGGGCTGGGTGATGGGCTCCACGTTCGAGCGCGATGTGCAGGTCCTGCCGCCGGCCGATGCCGACATCCACGCCGCCCACGCCACCAACTGGGCCAAGCTGCAGGGCCTGCTGCCCGGCATCGCCCCCCAGCTGGAACCCTTGTTCGCCCAGGCACTGAACGCCCCGGCTCTACAGCCCGCCGCCGGGGAGCCCTCCGCGCTGCATACCTGGGCTGCCGTGCGCTGCACCGCCCCCGACCGCCTGCCCATCGTGGGCCCGGTGGATGCAGCCCAGCTGCCGGGCCTGTGGACCAGCACCGCCATGGGCGCACGCGGGCTCACGCTGGCGCTCTTGTGCGGCGAACTGCTCGCGGCCCGGCTGCAAGGTGAGCCCTTGCCCATCGACACACGGCTGGCCAAGGCGCTGGGCACCGAGCGACTGCCGTGACGGGGCGCGGCAGCCCCCACGAACCAGCGCCAATCCTTGCTTATAAACAAAATGACATATTGGCAAAGCAAAACAATAGTTTGCATCCATAAGAAGGCCCTCTACATTCCTCGCCATGCATGAATTGGCGTTTGTTTTTGCGGGCTTTGCCGTTGGGCTCATCGTAGGCCTGACCGGTGTGGGCGGCGGCTCGCTCATGACGCCGATCCTGATCTTCTTCTTCGGAATCAAACCCCACATGGCCGTGGGCACCGATCTGCTGTTTGCCGCCTTCACCAAGATGGGGGGCACCGTCAGCTTGGCGCGCCAGCGCCTGGTGCCCTGGAAAGTGGTGGGCCAGCTGTGCGCGGGCAGCATTCCAGCGGCGCTGCTGGCGCTGTGGACGCTGCACACCCTGGGCCCGGCCAGCGCCACCGCCCAGCGCATCATGACCACCACGCTGGGTTTTGCCCTGCTGCTCACGGCGGCAGCCACGCTCTACAAGGCCATTGTTTTCTCTGCCCAGCGCCAGGCAGCCGAAGCAGCCGCCCGCAGGACCCATACCGGCGACGCCACCCGCCCCCGCCACTGGAGCCTGCCCGTGCTGCTGGGCGCCGTCATCGGTACGCTGGTCACGTTCACCTCCGTGGGCGCGGGCGCCATCGGCGTCACGGTGCTGCTGCTGGTCTACCCCCTGCTGCCGCTGCCGCGCATCATTGGCGCCGACATCGCCTACGCCGTTCCGCTGACCCTGGTGGCAGGCCTCGGCCATGCCTCGCTGGGCTCGGTGGACTGGCCTTTGCTTGCACAATTGCTGGCTGGCTCGCTGCCGGGCATCTGGCTGGGCTCCCGCCTGGTCACCCGCACGCCTGAGCGCCTGATTCGCTCCGCCTTGTCCCTCTTGCTGGCCTGGGCAGGCTTCAAACTGATTCTGATCTGAGTCCCCTATGTACCAATACACCGCTTTCGACACCCAGTTCGTGCAACAGCGTGCCGCGCAGTTCCGTGACCAGCTCACGCGCTGGCAGACGGGCAAGCTGAGCGAGGACGACTTCCGCCCCCTGCGCCTGCAAAACGGCTGGTATGTGCAGCGCTACGCCCCCATGCTGCGCGTGGCCGTGCCTTATGGCGAAATCGCCAGCCGCCAGCTGCGCGTGCTGGCGCAGATTGCCCGCGAATATGACGAGCCCGAAGCCGCCGTCTTCAAGGCCGCCATGGAAGGCCAGGGCAAGCTGGGCACCACGTTCCTGCCCAAGAACTGCGCCCACTTCACCACCCGCACCAATGTGCAGTTCAACTGGATTCCGCTGTCCAAGAGCGCGGACGTGATGGACCTGCTCGCCAGCGTCAACCTGCACGGCATCCAGACCAGCGGCAACTGCATCCGCAACACCACCACCGACGCGCTGGCAGGCATCGCTGTGGACGAGATCGTGGACCCCCGCCCCTATGCGGAGCTGATCCGCCAGTGGTCCACGCTGCACCCCGAGTTCGCATTTTTGCCCCGCAAGTTCAAGATCGCAATCACCGGCGCCAAGGACGACCGCGCAGCCACCGGTTGGCACGACGTGGGCCTGCACCTGGTCAAGAACGATGCGGGTGAGATCGGCTTCAAGGTGTTTGTGGGCGGTGGCATGGGCCGCACGCCGGTGATTGGCACCGTGATCCGTGAGTTCCTGCCCTGGAACCAGATCATGAATTACATCGAGGCCATCGTGCGCGTGTACAACGAGCACGGCCGCCGCGACAACAAGTACAAGGCCCGTATCAAGATTCTGGTGAAATCTGAAGGCCAGCAGTACATCGACGATGTGGAAGCCGAATACCGCCAGATTCTGGAGATCGACGGTGGCCCCCACACCATCCCGCAGGCCGAGTTCGACCGCGTGGCCGCCTGCTTTGTGGCACCGAAGCTGGCTGACATTGCCGACGTGGCGCCAGAGGCCCTGCAAGTACAGCTCAACGCCCAGGCCGCAGAGCACGTGATGTTTGGCCGCTGGCTGCAGCGCAATGTGCACCCGCACCGGAACCCGCAGCTGCGCGCCGTGACGCTGTCGTTCAAGCGCCCCGGCCAGTCGCCCGGCGACGCCACCAGCGACCAGCTCATCGCCTTGGCCGACCTGGTGGACAAGTATTCCGCCGGTGAGGCCCGCGTGACCCACGACCAGAACGTGCTGCTGCCCTGGGTACACGCAAGCCGTCTGTTCGACCTGTGGCAAGAAGCCAAGGCCCTGGGCTTGGCCAGCGCCAACGTGCAGTTGCTCACCGACATGATCGCTTGCCCCGGCGGCGACTTCTGCGCGCTGGCCAACGCCCGCTCGCTGCCGATTGCCGAGGCCATCACCCAGCGCTACCAGGACCTGGACGAGCTGGACGACATTGGCGAGATCGACCTGCACATCAGCGGCTGCATCAACAGCTGCGGCCACCACCACAGCGGCCACATCGGCATCCTCGGCGTCGATAAAGACGGCAAGGAGTGGTACCAGGTCACGCTGGGCGGCTCGGATGGTTCCGACCTGTCGGGCGCTGCCGTGGCCGGCAAGGTGATCGGCCCCTCGTTCTCGGCCGCCGAAGTGCCGGACGTGATCGAGGCCGTGCTGAACACCTACCGCGACCTGCGCGAAAGCGGAGAGACCTTCCAGAACACCGTGCGCCGCACCGGCCTGGACCCCTTCAAGGAAGCCGCCAAGCAGGCCCGCCACAAAGACGAAACCCTGGCCACGGCCTGAAGCCGAGCTACTCCGCTCCCCCGATCCCGGAACGATGATGAACCTGAAACTTCTCGCATCCCACGAACACCAGCCCCCGGCAGAAGGCGACGCCCGCGCGGTGGCGCTGGCCAACGATGCCGACGCCCTGGCCCTCACGCTTGACGGCGTGGAGCGTGTGGACCTGCACTTCCCCAACTTCACCGACGGCCGCGCGTTCAGCCAGGCCTTCCTGCTGCGCCGCCGCCGTGGCTTCAAGGGCGAAATCCGCGCCACCGGCGATGTGCTGATCGACCAGCTGGTGCAGATGCAGCGCACGGGTTTTTCCAGCGCTGTGTTGCGCGAGGGCGTGGACGCTGCCGATGCGCAGCGCCAGTTTGAACGCTTCCCTGGCTTCTACCAGGGCGACGCCGTGAACCCCCAACCCCTGTTTGCCGCCCAGGCCGCCTGACAGGCGCACTGCCCGCGCGCCCGCTGCACCAAAACACGAGTCCCCTCACCATGAGCCAAATCGATCTCGCACGCATCAACACCGACCTGGGACGCAACGCACCCGCCCTGGTGGAATGGGCCCTGGGCCTGGGCAAGACCAGCATCGTCACCACCAACTTCCGCCCCTTCGAAGCCGTGATCCTGCACATGGTCACGCAGGTGAATCCTGACGTGCCCGTGGTCTGGATGGACAACGGCTACAACACCGAAACCACCTACCGCTTTGCCGACGAAGTGACCCAGCAGCTGGGGTTGAAGCTGAAGATCTACCTGCCCCTGCGCTCGCGCGCCCACCGCGAAGCGGTGGACGGCCCTACGCCCGCGCTGGACGACCCACGCCACGCCGCCTTCACCGAAGAGGTGAAGCTGGAACCCTTTGCCCGCGCCCTGCGCGAGACCGCGCCGCAAGTCTGGTTCACTGCGCTGCGCGCCACTGATACCACCGTGCGCGCGCAGATGGACCCGGTGAGCATCAACCCCGACGGCCTCATCAAAGTGGCTCCACTGCTGCACTGGTCGTCCAAAGACCTGCACGAGTACTGCGTGAAACACGGCCTGCCCAACAACTTCGACTACGTGGACCCCACCAAGGGGGAAGACAACCGCGAGTGTGGCCTGCACATTGCCCACTGACCCCAGGTCCGACGATGAACGCCCGCACCGACTCAGCGCTGCTTGAGAAAACCAACAACATGAGCTACCACCTCAACAACTCCCACCTCGACGCCCTGGAAGAAGAAACCATCTTCATCCTGCGCGAAGTCGCCGCCGCCTTCGAGCGCCCCGCCCTGCTGTTTTCGGGCGGCAAGGATTCGCTGGTCATGCTCAAGTGCGCAGAGAAGGCCTTTGGCGCGGGCCGCATCCCTTACCCGCTCTTGATGATCGACACGGGCCACAACTTCCCTGAAGTGACGGACTTCCGCGACTTCCGGGCCAAGGAACTGGGCGCCGAACTCATCGTGCGCAGCGTGGAAGATTCGATGGCGCGTGGCACCGTGCGCCTGGCCCACCCCGGCGAGTCGCGCAACGTGCACCAGTCGGTCACTCTGCTCGAGGCCATCGAGGAATTCCGCTTCGACGCGCTGATCGGCGGCGCCCGCCGCGACGAGGAAAAGGCGCGCGCCAAGGAGCGCATCTTCAGCCACCGCGACAGCTTTGGCCAATGGCAGCCCAAGGCCCAGCGCCCCGAGCTGTGGACCCTGTTCAACACCCGCCTGCAGCCCGGCGAACACTTCCGCGTGTTCCCCATCAGCAACTGGACCGAGCTGGACGTGTGGCAGTACATCGACCGCGAGCAGATCGGCCTGCCCAGCATCTACTACACGCACAAGCGCCAGGTGGTGGACAAGAAGGGCCTGCTGATGCCCGTGACCGAGCTGACCCCGCCGCGTGAGGGCGATGTGGTGGAAACGCGCGATGTGCGCTTCCGCACTGTGGGCGACATCACCTGCACCGCCCCCGTGGAAAGCACCGCAGCCACCCCGGCCGAGATCGTCATCGAGACACTGGCCGCCGACGTGAGCGAGCGTGGCGCCACGCGCATGGACGACAAGACATCGGATGCTTCGATGGAGAAGCGCAAGAAGGACGGGTATTTCTGATGACCGCTATCAATTCAATAGCTACTAGCACAAACAACACTGGCGCTACCGGCCAAAACGACCATATTTCCGCCCTCAAGTTCATCACTTGCGGCTCCGTCGATGACGGCAAGAGCACGCTGATCGGCCGCCTGCTGGTGGACAGCAAGGCCGTGCTGCAAGACCACCTGGCCGGCGTTCAGCGCCAGGGTGAGACCGACCTGGCCCTGCTGACCGACGGCCTTTCCGCCGAGCGCGAACAGGGCATCACCATCGACGTGGCCTACCGCTACTTCGCCACCGAAGAGCGCAAGTTCATCATTGGCGACGCGCCCGGCCACGAGCAGTACACCCGCAACATGGTGACGGCTGCCAGCAGCGCCGACGCCGCCGTGGTGCTGGTCGATGCGACCAAGCTCGACTGGAAGAACCCCAGCCTGGCCCTGCTGCCGCAGACCCGCCGCCACAGCCTGCTGGTGCACCTGCTGCGCGTGCATTCGCTGGTCTTTGCCGTGAACAAGCTCGACGCCGTGGAAGACCCCGCACTGGCCTGGAAGCACATCCAGGGCGCGTTGCAAGCCTTTGCCCAGGCCGCTGGCATCACCGTGCGCGCCACGGTGCCCGTGTCTGCATTGAAGGGCTGGAACGTGGTCGATGCCCACGCCGGCTGGTGCGGCTACACCGGCCCCACACTGCTGCAAGTGCTGGAAGAGTTGCCCAACACCCCCGCCGACACAGCACTGGCACCGGCCTTCCCGGTGCAGTGGGTCGAAAAGTTCTCGTCCTCGTCAGACACCAGCCAAGGCCGCCGCGTGTTCTGGGGCCGTGTGGCTGCAGGCACCTTCGCGCCCGGCACGGCCGTACAGATCTTCCCCAGCGGCCAGCTGGCCACCGTGGCCCAGGTGCTGGACCACGCCCGCCGCCCCAAGGACGTGCCCGCAGGCACCAGCGCCGGGATCATCCTGGACCGCGAGGTGGACGTATCGCGCGGTGACTGGATTCTGGCCGCGCCCACAGCTGCTGCAGCGCCGGTTGCCGACGACGACTTTGGCGACACGCCCGCTGCCGCCCCGGCCTGGCCCGCCAGCCGCGAGCTGCGCACCACCATCGCCTGGATGGACGACGAGCCCCTGGTCGCTGGCCGCGTGTACTGGGCGCTGCATGGCCACCGCTGGGTCAAGGCCAAGGTCAAGGCCGTGGTGCACAAGCTCAACATCAACACGCTGGCCGAAGAAGCTGCCACGCAGCTCGACCCCAACGCCATCGGCCATGTGGAACTGCTGCTGCAAGAGGCGATTCCCGCTGCGCCGTTCACCCAGGCCCGCGTGCTCGGATCGCTGATCCTGGTGGACACCGCCAGCCACAAAACTGCGGGCGCCGTGCTGGTCAACTGATGGGCCACTGACCCAGATCAGCCTCCGCACGCCCGAGACACCCCTTCGCAGCAAGGGGCCCTGTAACCAAAGGTCGGTGAAAGCTTCTAAAATCGAGGGTTTTCACCGACCCACACAACTCCTGTCATGACCCACGTCGTTTCCGAAAACTGCATCAAGTGCAAGTACACCGATTGTGTGGACGTGTGCCCCGTGGACTGCTTCCGCGAAGGCCCGAACATGCTCGTCATCGATCCTGACGAATGCATCGACTGCGCCGTCTGCATCCCCGAGTGCCCGGCCAACGCCATCTTTGCCGAAGAAGACCTGCCGGCCGACCAGATCGCCTTCATCAAGCTCAACGCCGACCTGGCCTTTGCCGACGGCTGGAAGAGCATCACCAAGCGCAAGCCCGCACTGCCCGACGCCGACGAGTGGAACGGCAAGCCGGGCAAGGTCAACGAACTGATCAAGTAACCCGCCGCACGCCCCACTGGTGACCGAGACTTTGCAAGCGCCCACCGTGGTCGAGACCGACGCCGTTGTCATCGGCGCAGGTCCCGTGGGCCTGTTCCAGGTCTTCCAGCTGGGCCTGCAAGGCATCACCGCCCACTTGATCGACGCCCTGCCCCATGCGGGCGGCCAGTGCGTCGAGCTGTACGGCGACAAACCCATCTACGACATCCCGGGCATCCCGGTGTGCACAGGGCGTGAGCTGGCCGCTTTGCTGCTTCAGCAGATTGCGCCGTTCAAGACCCAGTGGCACCTGAACGCGCTGGTGTCCGCACTCACCGTGCAGGCCGATGGACGCCTGCTGGTCGAAACCTCGCAAGGTGCGCAACTGCTGGCCCGCAGCGTGTTCATTGCCGCAGGCGTGGGCGCCTTTGTGCCGCGCACGCTCAAGGTGGACGGCATCGAGCGGTTTGTCGGCACCCAGGTCCACTACCAAAGCCTGCCCGCGACGGTGGATGTGACCGGGCGCCACGTGGTCGTGCACGGCGGCGACGAGCCCGCCGTGGCCCGCGCCGTGGAACTGGCCGAACAAGGCCAGGCTGCACGCGTCAGCCTGCTGCACCGCCGCGACGTGTTCCAGGCGCCTGAAGCCCTGCTGCAACGCCTGCAGCAATTGCGCGATGCGGGCCGCATCCACGTCGAGGCCGCACAGATCACCGGCATTGAAACCGCTGGCGACCAGCTGACGGCCTTGCAGGTGGTGGACGCCGATGGCAGCACCCGCGCCCTGGCGCTGGACCTGCTGGTGGCCGTGCTGGGTATCTCGCCCCGCCTCGGGCCCATTGCGGACTGGGGTTTGGCCATGGATCGCAAACAGCTAGTGGTGGACACCGAGGCCTTCCGCACCAGCGTGCCCGGGATCTACGCCGTGGGCGACATCAACACCTACCCCGGCAAGCGCAAGCTCATTCTGTGTGGCTTCCACGAGGCCACGCTGGCCGCCTTTGGCGCGGCCGAAGCGCTCAAGGGCGACAAGGTGGCACTGCAATACACCACCACCAGCCCGCGCCTGCACCAGTTGCTGGGTGTGGCCCCGGCCACCGCTGCCTGACTGGGCGCGCGACGGCCGCACACCACTACAATCCGCAGCGCGCTGCTTTAGCAAGCGCTACCGCTAGGGGTGTCGATGTGGGCCCGCCCGCCTCGACTGAGAGAGTCCCTTTGAACCTGATTGAGATCATCCTCGCGCAGGGAAGCAAGTCCGCCACGGCATGGCTCTGAAGACGTCAGGGCGCACCGGCGGGCCGCCCCTGCTCTGTATCTGCTTACGGAGCCATTCCATGTCCTCATCGCCCGCAACGCACGCCGCCAACGAAGCGCTGGCCCCTGTCTCCCCCGACCGCCGCGTCTTCCAGTGGCATGACCATGCCTCGCTCTGGTTCAGCCTGGGCGTGGGACTGCTGGTCATGCAGGTGGGTGCTTATCTGATGCCTGCACTGGGTACCAAAGAGGCCCTGATCGCCATCGTGGCCGGTTCCATCGTGGGTGCGGGCCTGCTGGGCTGGGTGGCCAAGCTGGGCTGCGACAGCGGCCTGGCCAGTGCGGGGCTGATGCACGCGGTGTATGGCCGCACGTTTGCCAGCCTGCCCATCATCCTGAACATCGTGCAGCTGGTGGGCTGGGGCACGTTCGAGCTGGTGGTAATGCGTGACGCCACCGTGGCGATTGGCCAGCAGTCGGGCGCCATGGCGGGAGCCCACTGGCCCGTGCTGGCCACGCTGCTGTGGGGCGGCGTGGTGATGCTGCTGATCAGCGGATCGATGGTGCAGCTGGTGCGCAAGCTGATTGCGCGCATCGCGCTGCCGCTGGTGGTGTTGTCGCTGCTGTGGCTATCGTGGCAGTTTCTGTCGCTGGCACAAACGCAAGGCTTTGAAGCGCTGTGGACGCGCAAGGGCGAAGGCGGCATGGGCGTGCTGCCCGCGCTGGACCTGGTGATCGCCATGCCCATTTCGTGGCTGCCACTGGTGGCCGACTACGCCCGCCATGGCAAGAACGGTGGCTCTGCACTGCGCGGCACTTGGCTGGGCTATGCGCTGGCCAACATCTGGTGCTACAGCCTGGGTGTGCTGGTGGCACTGACCTTGCCCAGCCAGGACCTGGTGCAGGCGCTGCTGCTGGCCCAGGGCGGGCTGATTGCGCTGTCGCTGATCCTGATCGACGAGGTGGACAACGCCTATGGCGATGCGTATTCAGGCGCCGTGTCGGCCCATAGCCTGCTGCCGCGCTGGGGTGTGCGCGCCTGGGGCCTGCTGGTGGCCGCGCTGTGCACCGGGCTGGCGCTGGTGCTGCCCATGCACAGCCTGGAACCGTTCCTGCTGCTGCTCAGCTCGGTGTTTGTGCCGCTGTTTGGCGTGATCCTCGGACGCCTGGCCTTTGGCACCGATGCACCCGCCCTGCTGGCGACAGCGCGCAAGGTGAATGTGGCGCCCGTAGCCATCTGGCTGGCCGGCATCGCGGTGTACCACCTGGCGCCCAAGGTGCTGCCTGATGCGGGCTCTGCCCTGCCCGCGCTGGCGTTCAGCTTTGTGCTGGCCTGGGCGACACGGCCGAAGGCACGCTGAGTCGCCGCCAAGACACTATTAAAAGATGAGCATTTGGCGCATGGTTGACTAGCGCTTGCGCCTCAAAACACCTAAAAATCGCTCTACAGCGCCTGAAACACCCGCTGCGCCACCGGCGCGTAGCCGTGGTTGAGGGGGCCGTGGCCCCGGCCGGTGGTGACATTTGCTCCGGCAGCAATGGCCCCCAGGATGTAGGCCCGTGCCTGCTCCACGGCCTGCTCCAGCGGTAGGCCCAGCGCCAGGTGGGCCGCGATCGCAGACGACAGGGTGCAGCCCGTGCCATGCCCGTTGTGGGTGGCAATGCGTTGTGACTGCAACCGGTGACCCTGAGCACCACCCTGCACGGCCAGCACATCCACCACCCAGTCGCCCGGCAAGTGCCCGCCTTTGAGCAATGCGGCGCGGGCGCCCAGCCGCAGCAGGTCTTGCGCGGCCAGCTCCAGCGCCTCCACGCCTTCGATACGGCGCCCCAGCAGCCAACCGGCCTCGTCCAGGTTGGGCGTGACCACCTCGGCCAGCGGAAACAGCTCTCGGACCAGCACGGCCACCGTCTCCTGCGCAATCAGCCGGTCGCCACTGGTGGCCACCATCACCGGGTCCAGCACCACGTGCGGCAGCTGGTAGGTCCGAATGGCGTCTGCCACCACATGCACCACGTCGGGCGAGTGCAGCATGCCGATCTTGACGGCGTCCACGCCAATGTCCTGCACCACCGCATCGATCTGGGCCTTGAGCATCTCGGGCGGAATGCCGTGGATGCCCGTCACCCCGCAGGTGTTCTGGGCCGTGATGGCGGTGATGGCCGTCATGCCGTAGCAGCCCAGCGCACTGAAGGTCTTGAGGTCGGCCTGGATGCCCGCGCCGCCGCCGCTGTCAGACCCTGCGATGGAGAGCACGCGTGCGTAGCGGTGGCCCGTCGAGGGCAAGGAGGTCGTCGGTGAAATCATGGCAAAAATTATGGCCTATGCGCCACGTCAAAACGGGGCACATGGGGGATGTGCTGTAATTCATTTTCCGGACGAAACAGGGGTGTCCTGCCATCAAGATGCTGTTCTTGGGCGTGCGACTGAGAAATACCCTGGGGCCTGTACAGAACCCTGTGCACTGCGACCGCAGCAGGAGCCCCGCTACCCGATCCAGGTCATGCTGGCGTGGGGAGTTTCCATCAACGGTGACCCCGTTTTGTCCATGGCCGCTTGCCACACCACGGACACACTGACGGATCTATGTCACTTCAACCTTCTTCCTTTGCCATCCTGGGCGCAGGCCTGATGGGCCGTCTGCTGGCCGTGGAGCTGGCGCGCCAGGGGCATCGCGTGGACATCTATGACGCGGGCGGCACCGCCGCCGAGAACTCGGCGGCTACGGTGGCTGCGGCCATGCTGGCCCCGCTGGCAGAGTCCGCGATCACCGAACCCGGCGTGGTCCGCATGGGCCATCACGCGCTGACCCGCTGGCCCGAGCTGCTGGCAGCCCTGTCAGAACCCGTTTTTTTTCAGCAGGCTGGCACGCTGATCGTGTGGCACCGCCAGGACGTGGCCGAAGCCCAGCGCTTCACCCGCCAGCTGGAAAACAACCAGCGCAGCCTGCCCGAGCTGCCCGCCCTGCAAAAGCTCGACAGCGGCGCCCTGGAGCAGGTGGAGCCTGCCCTTGCGCACCGCTTCAACCAGGGCCTGTACCTGCCCGGCGAGGGCCAGCTGGACAACCGCCAGTTGCTGGCCGCCCTGGTGGTGGAAATGGAGCGCCTGGGAGTGCGGGCGCACTGGCACACGCCCCAGTCGCCCGATGCTTTCACGCCCGGCGCACCCGGACAGCCCGACCGAGTGCTGGACTGCCGGGGCCTGGGCGCCAGGGGCGAGTGGAGCGCGCTGCGCGGCGTGCGCGGTGAAGTGGCGCGCATCCACGCACCCGACGTGACGCTGCAGCGCCCCACCCGACTGGTGCACCCCCGCTACCCCATTTACATCGCGCCCAAGGAAGACCATCTGTTCGTCATCGGCGCGACCGAGATCGAGTCCGACGACCGCTCCCCTGCGAGCGTGCGCTCCACCCTGGAGCTGCTGAGCGCCGCCTACGCCGTGCACCCCGGCTTTGGCGAAGGGCGGATTCTGGAACTGGCCACGCAGTGCCGCCCCACGCTGCCCGATAACCTGCCCGCCATCCGCCAGACCCGCCGGGGCGTGCTGGAGATCAACGGCCTGTACCGCCACGGCTTCATGATCTCGCCCGCCATGCTGGACGTGACCCTGGAGGTGCTGAACACGGGACAATCGACCCTGTCCGAACGTTTTGACCTCCGGCTGGAACTGGAGCCCACCGCACCCGCCCCGACCGGCGTTGCCGCCCCCGCATTTGCATGAACATCTCGATCAACCAAGTCCCGCACGAACTGCCCGAAGGCGCCACCGTGGCCGATGCTGTGGCCGCCATCGAAGCGCGCCCCCCGTTTGCCGTGGCCGTGAACACCACCTTTGTGCCCAACACCCGCTACGCCGCCCATGCGTTGCAGTCTGGCGACCGGGTGGAGATCATCTCGCCGGTCACCGGCGGCTGAGGTAACAGGAACTCAATCAAAATGGCTGCTAGTGCATACAAAGCATGCGCCAACAGCTATCAAAATCATAGTAATCCAATGACCACTCCGACGCCCCAAGACCCGCTGGTGCTGTACGGCCAGACGTTCGCCAGCCGCCTGCTGCTGGGCACCTCGCGCTACCCCTCGCCCGCCGTGCTCGAAGCCGCCGTGCTGCGCGCCCGGCCCGCCATGGTCACGGCCTCGCTGCGCCGCCAGGGCAGCAACCCGGCCGAGAGCGGCAGCAGCTTCTGGGAGCTGCTGCGCAAGCTCAACGTGCCCGTGCTGCCCAACACCGCCGGCTGCCACAGCGCGCAAGAGGCCATCACCACCGCGCAGATGGCGCGCGAGGTGTTCAGCACCCCGTGGATCAAGCTGGAGCTGATCGGCGACGACTACACCCTGCAGCCCGACACGCTGAACCTGGTGAGCGTGGCCGAGCACCTCGTCAAGGAAGGCTTTCAGGTGCTGCCCTACTGCACCGAAGACCTGGTGCTGTGTCAGCGCTTGGTCGATGTGGGCTGCCAGGCCGTGATGCCCTGGGCCGCCCCCATCGGCACCGGGCGCGGCCCGGTTAACCCCTACGCGCTGCAGACACTGCGCGAGCGCCTGAATGTGCCCATGCTGGTCGATGCCGGGCTGGGCCTGCCCTCGCACGCCTGCCAGGTCATGGAATGGGGCTATGACGGCGTGCTGCTGAACACCGCCGTGGCCCTGGCCCAAGACCCGGTGGCCATGGCTGGCGCCTTCGCCGATGCCGTGAGCGCCGGGCGTGCAGCCCGCCTGGCGGGTGCCATGGCCGCACAAGACGCCGCCCAGCCCAGCACCCCCGTGCTGGGCACCCCTTTCTGGCACCACGCCCATGCATGACACCACCGCCCTGGCGAACGCCATCCTGAGCCGCCACGCGGCCACCTTTGCAGGGTTTGCGCCCGAGCCCGTGCCCACACCCACGTCGCAGGACCCTGTCTACCTGGCCGCGCTTCAGGCCTGCAGCCAGCTGGGTTTCATTGCCCACGACGCCGAATGCCTGGCCCGCGCCTGGCAGGCGCGCGCGCTGCGCACCGGCAGCGCACAGCCCGAGCAGTGGCCCGACGAACCCCAGGACTTTGGCCTGCAGCGCCTTCCACGCGCCCAGCAGTTTGCCGCGTGCCCCGAGCGCCTGGGCCTGTATGCCGTACTGCCTGACGCCCAGTGGGTGGGCCGCATGGCACGCGCCGGAGTGCCCACGGTGCAGTTGCGCTTCAAATCGGACGACGCCCGCGCCATCCGGGCCGAAGTCCAGGCCGCCGTCGAGGCAGTGCAAGGTACGGGCGCGCTGTTGTTCATCAACGACCACTGGCGGGATGCCATCGATGCGGGCGCCTACGGCATCCACCTGGGCCAGGAAGACCTGGACGCACTCACCGCCGACGAGCTGCAGACGCTCCACCGCTCCGGCCTGCGCCTGGGCGTGAGCACCCATGGGTATGCCGAAATGGTTCGTGCCGACGCCGTGGGGCCCAGCTATATCGCGATGGGTGCCGTGTTCCCTACGACCCTGAAAAAGATGGCCACCGCACCCCAAGGCGTGGGCAAGCTGGGGGTGTATGCGCGGCTGATGCGGCACTACCCGCAGGTGGCGATTGGTGGGATCAGCGCCGAGCAGTTCCCCACGGTGCTGGCCACTGGCGTGGGTTCCGTGGCGGTGGTGCGGGCCTTGGTCAACGCACCAGACCCTGAAGCATCGGCAGCAGCGCTGATGGCCCTGATGCAGTGATGCGGTGATGGCTGAATGGCTCCAGCGCAGCGGCTGGGGCTGCAGCAATTGCCGCGCCGCTTGACCACCGCCGGGGCGGTCGATGGGACGGCAACCCGCTATTTGCGGTCAGGCTTTTTCATCTGTTCCAGCTCAAGGCGAAGCTCCATGAGATCGTTCTCCATGCCAAAGCCGACCGGCTGGCCTGCGGGTGGCGGCGCCGTCACGGGCACCGGAGGCAGATCGCTCAGCGTAAGGTGGGGAGGGTCCGACAGATCCAGATCCAGTGGAATGCCCCGCGAGTCCTCGCCCACAGACGCTGAGGGCCTGGAGGGCGCAACCGGAGCGGGCGCAGGTGCCGGCTCCTGCTGGGCCTTCATCGCAAATTCGAACTCCAGACTGGCGGCCAGCGAATCGAGCGGCAAGTCGTCGTGCAGCGCCGCCGCAGCGGGGGCAGGACCCGAGGGAGCGACCAGCGTTTCAGACCGGGGAGGTGCGAGCGGGGTCGTCCGCTTGCGAGGCGGCGGCGCACCCCGTGCACTGGCAGGCGTGGTCTGCGCCACCGCCAAGAGCAGCAGCAGATCGTCATAAGCTGCCAGATCAAACGGCTCCACCGCTTCGGCGCCCGAACGACGGAACAGGAATTTCTCCAGCAAGCCCAGCACCGCAGGCGTTGTCCACTCGGCCTCGATCTCGGCCAGCGCGTCGGTGTAGTGGTACAGCATGCGGCCTGTGCGGTGAAAGCCCGCAAACTCCGGCACCTGTGCGTTGAAGAACTGCATGAACTGGCTGCGCAACTGCGCAAACTCGTCCACACGGCTGAGGGTGTGATACAGCCGCAACAGCTCCAGGTAGGCCAGCGGCGAGGTCTCGCGGTGCTCGGCGATGTGGTGCTTCAGCACCTCGATGGCCTGCTGGTGCTCGCCCACCGAGACAAAGAATTCGGCCTGCTGCTGAATGTCAAACAGCTCTTCAGGGTTGACGATGTGGGCTGCCACGGAGGGCGCCGGGGACGGGGCAGCAGCCTTGGCCTGCAACGGGGCAGGCGCACTGGCCGCTGGGCTGGTTGCCACAAAGCGTGGCTCCACCGCCACCGGGGCGGCTTTGCCCAGGGGGCTTGCACCAGGCTCGGGGCCGGCAGCGACAGCGTGGGGCTGGGTTTCTGACGGCAGCCAGGTATCGCCAGGATGGGGCGTCAGACCCAGCGCCTCGTCATGGGCCGATGTGGCCTCGGCGCGCGCGCCCAGGGCCACGGAATCGCGCCATGACCGCACCGCCTTGTCCGACGCGCTGCGCATCCGCGACCACATCCATGCCACACCCAGCAGCGCCAGGGCCAAGAGGCCTCCGAGGGCATACACCACTGTTGCAGGGAACCGCTCCTGCTCCATCAGCTCCAGCTGCTGCTGCAACTGACCGGCCGTGGCGCGGTCCTTGGCGGCCTGTGCACGCAGCGCGGCTGTGTCTGTTTCCAGGGCCTTGAGCCGTTCGCTGTCCTTTTGCAGATCTTCGGGCGCGGTGTTCAGCGACTTCCACAACGCAGCGGCCTGGGCTCGCAAAGCCGATGTTTCCTCGGACGGCGCAGTGGGCAGTTGCCTGGTGGAGCGCAGTGCCACCGGGCTGTCCAGCCAGGTGTCCAGCGGCTCCACCACCAGACGGGAACGCACGGCCGGTGCAGCACCTACCGCTGATTTACCGGGAGCCGCCGCGCCTACGCGCGCTGAAGGCCGTGGGGCGGTTGCAGCCCCTGGCGCGCTGCGGTCCGCCGACTGCGGACGCACAGTCCTTGCCGGTGCCGCCGCCTTGTCGCTGGGCCGGGTAGCCTGCGCCATGCTGGTGGCTGCTGCAGATGCGGCGGAACTGCCACCACCCACGGCAGGAGAACTCTGTGACTCCGCGCCTGTGCGGGTGGCGGCGGAGGGAAGCCGCGTCACATCCACCGGCGACGCGGAGGCAGATCGGGTCACGGTGGTCGGCAAGTCCGAAAGGAAGGTGTAGCTGCGCGTGGTCTTGCCATTGCACCCTGCAGACAGGGTGACGGTCAGCACAGGTTCATCCAGCGATACCGAGGCCAGCACGCGAACGCCCGACGGACGCCCACGCACCTCGGGCAATGGGATCACGCGCACCTTGCTGTCGCTGATGGCGTTGTCGCCGGCCACCAGCTTGGCCGTGACGCAGGACGACGCGACATCGGTGCCAGGGTCGGGCTGCAACTCGAACGAGAGATCGACCGGGGAGCCCAACACCACCGTACCACTACCATTGCCCAGGGACAGCGCCGAAGCACCGGCTGCAAGCGCCCACAATCCCGGTCCAAAAATGGTGTTACGGATTTTCACAATCAATTCTGTTTTTCGGTCCGAAGGATTCTTGCACATAAGTCCCAGATAAGGCCAGAGCCATAATGCCGCTATGAAAATTCAGTTTCCCAACATCGCCATCGTGGGCACCGGCGCCATGGGCCGGGGCATTGCGCAAATTGCTGCCCAGGCTGGCAGCCAGGTTTTTCTGCTGGACGCCAACCCCGGGGCCGCCGACGCCGCCAGGGCCGCCTTGCAGGAACAATGGAACAAGCTGGTCGCCAAGGGCCGGATCGAAGCTGACCAAGCCACCGCGCTGACTGCACGGCTGCACCCCGTCACAACGGTGGCGGACTTGGCGGCCTGCGACCTGGTGGTGGAGGCCATCGTGGAGCGGCTGGATGCCAAACAGGCCCTCTTCGTTGAACTGGAGGGGGTGGTGCGCGCCGATGCGGTGCTGGCGACCAACACATCCTCCCTGTCCGTGACGGCGATTGGCGCATCCCTCAAGCGCCCGGAACGCCTGGCGGGGTTCCACTTCTTCAACCCCGTTCCGCTGATGAAGGTGGTGGAGGTCATTGCGGGCCTCAAGACCGATCCTTCCATCTGCACGGCGCTGGCTGCCTATGCCAAGGCCATGGGCCACACCCCGGTGCAGGCACAGGACACCCCAGGCTTTATCGTGAACCACGCCGGGCGCGGCTTTGGCACGGAGGCCCTGCGCATCGTGGGCGAAGGTGTGGCCGACTTCGCCACCATCGACCGCATCCTGCGCGACCAGGTCGGCTTCAAGCTCGGGCCCTTCGAATTGATGGACCTGACGGCGCTGGACGTGTCGCATCCGGTCATGGAATCCATCTACCGCCAGTATTACGACGAACCCCGTTTCCGCCCCAGCGTGATCACGGCCCAGCGCTTGGCAGGGGGCGTGGTGGGTAAGAAGGTGGGCGAAGGCTTCTACCGCTACGTGGACGGCGTGGCCCAGGTGCCCGCCGAGGCACCCGTCCCCGTCGTCAACGACATTCCGCCGGTGTGGGTGTCCCCGCGCGCTGCACGCCGGGCCGAGCTGTACCAGTTGCTCAAGGACCTGGGGGCCACCATCGAAACCGGTCAATCGCCCTCCCCCCAGGCCATCACGCTGGTGGCCCCGCTGGGCTTTGACGTGACCACCGTGGCGGTGGTGGAGCGGCTGGACCCGGCCCGCACCATCGGCATCGACATGCTGATCGATGACGCCGCCACCAAGCGCCGCGTGCTGGCCACCAACCCCGCCACACGCGTCGACATCCGCAACGCGGCGCATGCGCTGTTTGCGCGCGATGGCAAGGCCGTCAGCGTGATCCGTGACAGCGGCGGTTTTGTCACGCAGCGCGTGGTGGCCACCATCGTCAATATCGCCAGCGACATCTGCCAGCAAGGCATCTGCACCCCCAAGGACCTGGAGACCGCCGTGACCCTGGGCCTGGGCTACCCGCTGGGCCCGCTGGCCATGGGCGACCGCTGGGGCCCCACCAACATCCTGGAGGTGCTGTTCAACATGCAGACCGTGTACGGCGACACGCGCTACCGCCCCAGCCCCTGGTTGCGCCGGCGCGGAGCCATCGGCCTGAGCCTGAGCCACGTCGAAGAAGCCTGATCGCCCAGCACCACGGCCACCTCACCCAAGACCGCCATGCCCGCAGAACTCCAGAGCACCAGCCAGGGACAGACCCTGATCCTGACCCTCCGCAACCCCGAGCGGCGCAACGCTATCGACCCGGTGATGTACGCCGCCGGCGTGGAAGCGCTGGGTGTGGCCGAAAGCAGCCCTGACATCCGCAGCGTGGTCATCACCGGCTCGGACGGCATGTTCTGCTCGGGCGGCAACCTGCAGCGGCTGCTGGCCAACCGGCAACAGCCGCCCGAGGTGCAGGCGCAGAGCATCGAAGGCCTGCACAACTGGATCGAGACCATCCGCACCTATCCCAAGCCGGTGATTGCGGCCGTGGAAGGTGCTGCGGCCGGGGCCGGGTTTTCGCTGGCGTTGGCCTGCGACTTCATCGTGGCGGCGCGCAATGCCGTGTTTGTGATGGCCTACAGTAATGTGGCCCTGTCGCCCGATGGCGGCGCCAGCTGGAGCCTGGCCCAGGCGCTGCCGCGCCAGCTGGCCAGCGAAATCCTCATGTGTGGCGACCGCATCGGCGCAGAGCGCCTGCATGCAATGGGCCTGGTCAACCGCGTTGCCGAAGCAGGCAGCGCACTCGATACAGCCCTCGCGCTGGCCGAGCAGCTCAACGCCCATGCTCCGAATGCGCTGGCCAGCATCAAGGAACTGCTGAACGAAGCCCCGCAGGCCCAGCTCACGCACCACCTGGGCCAGGAGCGCGACCACTTCGTGAAGAACCTGCACCACGCCAATGGCGGCGCAGGCATCTCTGCGTTCCTGGAAAAGCGCGTGCCGCGCTACGAATAGCGCTGCGCCTCAAACGCCTCGGCCGATCCACCGTCACAGGCACATCAACCCCCGGCACGCTGCCACCCAGCGCCGGGGGTTTTTTATTGCCCCATAACGTGTTTGTGATCTCGCAGTGACCCGCCAACGCGCGCTTACGCGCAGACACGCAGGTGACAACCCTGACGCATTGCGCAGGTCCCTGACGCGACAATGGGCCTGTTTCTAGTCACCCAAAAGACAGGCCATGGACGACCCGATTCTTACTATCGAAGAACGTGAAGCGATCAACTCCGGTCGCTGGTTTTCATCACTCTCACCTTCGCTACGCCACGACATCCTCCGATGTGCATACGTCAAACGCTTCAAGGACGGCGGCCTCATTGCCGCACGTGGGGATCCACCCGAGGAGTGGATTGCCTGCGCACGGGGTGCGGTGAGGGTGAGCTCCACCTCCATCTCGGGCAAGCAGATCACGCTGACGTACGTGGAGCCGGGCATCTGGTTTGGCGACGTGGCGATCTTCGACGGGGACCGGCGCACACACGACGCCTACGCGCATGGCGACACCACGATCCTGTGCGTGGCCAAGGCCGACTTTCGCAAGATCCTGGCCGTGCACACCGAGCTGTACGAGGCCATGCTGCGCTTGCATGCGCGTCGCATTCGCCAGCTGTTCGGGCTGGTGGAAGACCTCAACACTTTGCCCCTGCGCTCACGCCTGGCCAAACAGCTGGTGCATCTGGTGCGCAGCTATGGGGTACCCAGCCTATCGGACGGCAGCGAGATGCGCATCAGCCTGCAACTGGCGCAGGAAGAACTGGCCCAACTGCTGGGCGCATCACGCCAACGCGTGAACCAGGAGCTCAAGGCCATGGAACGCGAAGACGCGATCCGCATCGAGCCGGGCGGCCTGGTGGTGCGTGACCGCGAAGCCCTCATGCGCATCGCAGAAGCCGACAACTGAGCCAACAACTCCATCACTGACTGCACGACCTTTCATCCGCCTCCATGAGCAACTTTGACCATTTCGTCGGCACCCGCCCTGTTTCTGATCAGCATGCTTTTGACATCGAAGCACTGACCGCATGGCTCTCCAAGAACATGGAGGGCTTTGCGGGCCCGCTGACGGTGCAGATGTTCAAGGGCGGGCAGTCCAACCCCACCTACAAGCTCATCACACCCGGCGCCAGCTACGTCATGCGCGCCAAGCCCGGGCCCGTGGCCAAACTGCTGCCGTCGGCCCATGCCATCGAGCGCGAGTTTGCGGTAATGAGTGGCCTGTACGGCACCGACGTACCCGTGCCCCGCATGTTTGTGCTGTGCGAGGACGAGTCGGTGATCGGGCGTGCCTTCTACGTGATGGAGTGCATGCAGGGCCGCGTGCTGTGGGACCAATCCCTGCCGGGCATGACGCCTGCTGAACGCGGTGACATCTACAACGAGATGAACCGGGTGATCGCAGCGCTGCACACCGTGAAGTTTGCGGACCGTGGCCTGGCCAACTACGGCAAGCCTGGCAATTACTTTGACCGCCAGATCGGCCGCTGGAGCAAGCAGTACGTGGCGTCCATCACGCAACCCATCGAAGAGATGGACCGCCTGATGGAATGGCTGCCCGCCAACATGCCCGCCAGCGCGCGGGATGAGGGTCACGTATCCATCGTGCACGGCGACTTTCGTCTGGACAACCTGATGTTCCACCCCACCGAGCCCCGCGTGATTGCCGTGCTGGACTGGGAGCTGTCCACGCTGGGCCACCCTCTGGCGGACTTCAGCTACCACTGCATGAGCTGGCACATTCCCGCATCACTCGGGCGTGGCATTGCGGGGCTGGACCTGGGCGCACTGGGTATTCCCGACGAAGACACCTACATCCGCCGCTACTGCGAGCGCACTGGCATCGCCACGCCCGAAGCCTTGCGCGCGGACTGGAACTTCTACCTCGCCTACAACATGTTCCGCATCGCCGCGATTCTGCAGGGCATTGCCAAGCGGGTAGAGGCCGGCACAGCCTCCAGCGCCCAGGCCAAGGCCTCGGGCGACACCGCACGGCCCATGGCCCAGCTGGCCTGGTCGTTTGCACAGCGCGGCTGAACACACGACGCAACCCCAGCGCCGTCCCACGATTACCAACGGAGAAGAAACCCATGGACTTTGACTACTCGCCCAAAACCAAGGAACTGCAGGCCAAGCTGCTCCAGTTCATGGATGACCACATCTATCCGAACGAGTCCGCTTACAAGGATGAACTGGCCGCCAACACCGCCGCAGGCAAGCGCTGGAGCGCGCTGAACACCATCGAAAACCTCAAGCCCAAGGCCCAGGCGGCCGGGTTGTGGAACCTGTTCCTGCCCGTCGACAGCGCTGCAGCCTCGGGCTATTCGGGTGCGGGTCTCACCAACCAGGAATATGCACCGCTGGCCGAAATCATGGGCCGCGTGCCATGGGCCAGCGAGGTGTTCAACTGCTCCGCACCCGACACCGGCAACATGGAAACCATTGCCCGCTACGGTGACGAGGCCAACAAGGCCCGCTGGCTCAAGCCACTGCTCGAAGGCAAGATCCGCTCGGCCTTCGCCATGACCGAGCCCGATGTGGCATCGAGCGACGCCACCAACATCGAGACGCGCATCGAGCGCCAGGGCGACGAGTACGTGATCAACGGCCGCAAGTGGTGGATCTCCGGCGCCGCCGACCCCCGCTGCGCCGTGTTCATCACCATGGGCAAGACCGACCCCGACGCACCCCGCCACTCGCAGCAAAGCATGGTGCTGGTACCCGCTGACACCCCCGGCATCAAGATCATCCGCCCGCTGAACGTGCTGGGCTACGACGATGCGCCGCACGGCCACGTCGAGATGACGTTCGAGAACGTGCGTGTGCCCGTCTCCAACATCCTGCTGGGCGAAGGCCGTGGCTTCGAGATCGCCCAAGGCCGCCTGGGCCCCGGACGCATCCACCACTGCATGCGCCTCATTGGCCTCGCCGAGCGCGCCCTGGAACTGATGTGCAAACGCGCGTCCTCGCGTGTGGCCTTCGGCAAGACCGTGGCGCAGCAGACGGTGACGCAAGAGCGCATTGCCGAGGCCCGCTGCAAGATCGACATGGCCCGCCTGCTCACCCTGAAGGCCGCCTGGCTGATGGACGTGGCCGGCAACAAGGTCGCCAAGACAGAAATCGCCATGATCAAGGTGGTGGCCCCCAGCATGGCCTGCCAGGTCATCGACTGGGCCATGCAGGTGCACGGCGGTGGCGGCATGTCTGACGACTTTCCGCTAGCCTATGCCTACGCCGGTGCGCGCACCCTGCGCTTTGCCGACGGCCCGGACGAAGTGCACCGCAATGCCATTGCCAAGTGGGAGCTGGGCAAGTACGGCACCTACGGCCGCGATGCCGCCGTGCCGGTGACGCGCGGTAGCTGACGCTCCACGGCACAGGGCACGGGACCCGCAGACGCTCTACTGCGGGTCTTCAGCGCCTTCCATCGGCCCGCCTGTGGCCGCAGGGGGCGGCAGGTTCTGCAATGCCCCTTGGGCAGCCGCCAGCAGCAATTGCGTGGCCTGGGCGATCTCCGTCAGGCTGCGCTGCGTGTGCTCCATGCGCAGGTACACCTTGCCGCGCACCAGCATCAACAGCAGCGGCGACTGCGTCCGCACCGCCCCACCCTCGCCTTCCACGATATTGAGCAACTGGGACACCACCGGCGCATGGATCCAGCGCTGTGCGGTCTCGATGCGCTCGGCCACCACCGCAAAGTGCTGGCGGAACGAGGCCGGCAGCCCCGGCCAAGTCACCTCTTCAAACATGGCCAGCCAGCGCATTTCCTCGGGCAGGCTGGCATTGACTGTGGTCTGCAGGGTGTCGGTGATGGCGTTGTAGGCATTGCCCTCCAGCGACTCCTGCAAGGGGCGGTTGAGCACCATCACCGCCGCGTCCGGATCCACCCCCAGGTCGGCGCGCCCCCGCAACTCCAGGCTGCGTACGTAGTCGCGCGTGGGGTTGCCACATTCCAGCCGCCACGGGTGGCCGTTCAGGTCGCCCCCCAGGTCAAAATGCCCGTCCACCGCCTGCGGCACCACCGCCAGGCGCTGGGTGGCCGCCCAACGCACCACCTCCTGGTTGGACACGGGCCGCGCGGCATTCGGGCCGCCGGGCAGATGCAGTGCTTTGCGAAGACGGTCAAACATGGCAATTCGAAGCCCCAGGCTTCGCGGGAGTCACGGATGCGGGCATTATTGGGGGCATTGGCCTCTGCAGCAAACTGGACCGACACCTTCTGTGAGCTTGTTCACCCTGACCGTAATAAGCCGTGGGGAGCGGCAGGCGCGACCACTGCCTGGGGGGCGGTCAATGGCTGCGAAGTGAACAGCCCACACACCACTCTTCTTCATGGACCGCAGACTTGCCCTGATCACCCTGTCTGGTGCGCTAGCCGCACCGGGGACTGCCCTGGCGCTGCCCGACGACGCATCGGCCCGGGTGCGCCAGCTGGTGCGCTGGTCCACTGCAACGGCCGACCACCAGGGCTTGCCGTTTGCCGTGATCGACAAGCCTGCCGCGCGCATCCACGTGTTTTCCGCACAGGCCCAATGGCTGGGCAGCGCGCCCGTGCTGCTGGGGGCCGCTGCGGGTGACCGCTCAGCCCCGGGCATCGGGGCCAAGCCCCTGGCCCACATCCGCCCGCACGAACGCACCACCCCCGCAGGCCGCTTTGTGACCGAGCCCGGCCGCAACCTGCAGGGTGACGACATTGTGTGGATCGACTACGACGCTGCCGTCTCACTGCACCGGGTGCGCAGCGTGAGCGCCGCTGAGCGCCGCCTGCAGCGCCTGGCGAGCCCCGGCGCGCGGGACAAACGCATCAGCTACGGCTGCGTGAACGCACCTGCCGCGTTCTACGACCAGTTCATCGCGCCTTGGTTCGGGCAGGCACCCGGGGTGGTCTACGTGCTGCCGGACACCGAGCCTTTTGCTACATTTTTTGAAGCAGCTAGCGCATATGAATAGTGCGCTACCGACCCATTTGACTCAATATTCTTGCCCAATACGGCTTGGGCTCATGCGCTGGCGCTTCCGGCAGTAGCCACGCATATGCCACCCCGGCTCAAGCTGTTGCGCGCTGCAGGCCAAAGACAGGCCGGCGGCCGCCTACCGCCAGCCCCTTTGCATTGCGAATGACGGCGTTTCTGCGAGGCGCCAGGGCCTCCTGCTGGGCTGCATCCAGCCATCCCAACTGGTCCATCACCTCCACGGCCGCCGCCACCTGCGCCACCATGTTGCCGTCCATGATCTTGAGGGCAAAGGCCTCGCCACGGCTGCGGCTGCCCACCACCTGCACCCCGTCGGCTCCGGTCTTCGAGACCCAGTCCCCCCGCCCTGCCCGCATGAAATCCAGATCATGCCGCCCGGTGCCGGAGCCCAGCTCCGGGCGTTGCACCATGGCGTCGGCCAGTGCGGTCAGGCTCTGGTCCAGATCCGTGTCGGGCGCCCCACCCGCCAGGCGCGCATAGCCCCGCGCCAGGTGCGCGAGCGGCATGGCGTAGTTGGGGGCGGAGCATCCATCGATGCCCATGGCCAGTTGCTCGGGCTCCAGCCCGACAGCCTGCGCCACATGCTCACGAATCGCCCGCTGCACCGGGTGCGCAGGGTCCAGATGGTTGTCGAGTGGCCAGCCCTGCTGCACGCAATGGGCGACAAAACCTGCGTGTTTGCCGCTGCAGTTGTTGTGGCGTTCGTCCGGCACAAAGCCGTCTGGCAGCGAACCCAGCCCCAGCTCGGCAAACAGCGGCCGGTGGCAGCCGCAGCGCAGGGCGCGGTAGTTCTGCCCCACACTGCCCAGCATGCGCTCGACCTGCTCGACATGCATGGCCTCGCCGTTGTGGCTGGCACACAGCAGCGCCAGTTCATCCGCGCCCCAGCCCAGCGCCTGGGCGTCGCCGGACTGCATGAATGGCAGGGCCTGAAATGCCTTGATGGCGGAGCGCGTGAACGTGACCGTGTACGGGTCGCCCACCTGCGCCAGCACACGGCCGTTGCGGTCGGCTACCGCCACGGCGCCCCAATGCTGGCATTCGGCGAGGTGGCCCCGGGTCACCTCGATCAATGGAACAAAACCCATGGTGATCTCCAGCGTGGTTAAGGCGCTGCCGGTGCGGGGGCCAGCGTCAACTCATGGGCCCAGCTTGCAGGCTGGCGCTGCAACGCGCGGTAGCCCGTCTGCGCCCAGGTACTGCTCATGTCGCGGTAACGTGGCGAAAACACCAGACCGCTTTGCCCGGTCTGATAAATGAAGCGCGACTGCTCCAGGTCGGCCAAGTCGTACACAGCGCGCAGCGATGCGGCATGGCGGTTCACAAACGGGCCCTTGGCTTCGCCCGCGTTGTATTGCCCCACATTGACCGTGTAGGAATCGCCATGCGATGGTTCGCTCACGTCAAAAAAGCGGGCCAGCGCAGGCACATTGCCGAACGGCCGGTGCACGCTGAGTGCCGGGTGCGCCGCGCCCCAGCGCCATTGCGCGGGATCGGCGCCGTAGGCGGCCTGCAGCCGATCGAGCGCACGGCCCAGGGCTGCGGCCGACTGCTCTGCGCACGAGGAAGGCTGGCACCACCAGGAGTCGTTGCGCTCCAGAATGCCCTCCAGCGCGGCCCGGTAGTCGCGTTTGCCATAGGTGGCGGTGAACCGCGCCTCGCCGATGCGCGGCACGATCAGGCCACGCGCCAACTCGTCGGTCCACGCGGCAAACACCAGGGGCGCTGCCTTGCCTGCATCCATCACGCCGTCAAAGCCCTTGAGCTGCTCTTGCGCAGCCGCTGCCAGCGGGTGCGATGACTTGGCCTGCTGGAGGTAGGGCAGCAGCTTGCGCGTGGCCAGTGAGGTCACATCGCGGTGGATCGCCTGCATGCTTGCGGCATCGTGCTTGTCGGTGGCCTCTATCAGCTGCGCAATGCGTTCGTAGCGGTAAGGCAAGGCCCAGTCTTGGGTCAGGTAGTGGGGATAGTCGGGCGCCGTCACCCGCTGGTTGGCGGTGGCTATCCAGCCCCGGGCTCCGTTGTCCTCCGGCGTCTGGTCGTACGGCAGCCAGCCCTTCCAGTCGTACCGGGCGTCCCAGCCCGGTGACGGCGCCACGCCCCGGATGTCGTTGGCAGGGTCTCGCACGGGCGCGCGGCCTGCGGCCTTGAAGCGGATGTTGCCCTGGTCATCGGCCGCCACCACGTTCTGCATCGGCGAGTGGTAGTGCGACAGGGCCGCGAACAACGCGTCCACCGATTTCGCCTGGTTGGTCTGCAGGCCCGCCAGCACCGTCTGGTTGTCGGCATCGAGCGCGCTCCAGCGCAGCGCCAGCACGTATTTGCCGAGGTCCAGCACGTCGGCATGCGACTTCTGCGCGTCGCTCAACACGGGGCCGTGCCGCGTGCTGCGCACCTTCAGGGCAACATCGGCCTGCCCTTTCACGCGGATGGTTTCGTTACGCACCGTGAAGGGCGCCCAGCCCTCGGGCGTGCGGTACTGCGACGCGTCGGCGGGGTTGATCTGCTCCAGGTACAGGTCCTGCACGTCCGGGCCCGTGTTGGTAAAGCCCCAGGCCACTTTGTCCGTGCGGCCCAGCACCACGAAAGGCATGCCGGGCAAGGTGGCACCCACCGCATCGATGGCGCCCATGGGGGTGCCGTCAGACGCCTGGCCTGCCGGTGCCTGCAAGCCCGCAAAGTACCAGATGGCGGGTGCCGACAGGCCCAGGTGCGGATCGTTGGCCAGCAGCGGTTTGCCACTCACGGTGCGGGTGCCCGCCAGCACCCAGTTGTTGCTGCCCTTGCCCTCGTTGGTGCCCGCATTGCGGGTCAGCTCGTCGGCCCAGGCCAGCATGCCGGCACTGATCTGGCGGGACAAAGGCCCTTCACCCAGCGCGGCAGTTGCAGCCTCCCGATCGGCCGACGCTGTGGCCGCGGACGGTACAGCAGAAGCGTTGGCATCGGTGGCGCGGTACACCCCCAGTTGCCGGTACAACGCGGCCAGGTCGGCCGAGGCTGCGGGGCGCTCGCCCGGGTACGGCGGCATCAGCTGCCACAGGCGCTCGGTATCCAGCGTTTTGGCGATGGACAGCCGCGCAAACTCGTTGCCCCAGTTGCCGCCCAGGTCCAGCGCCATCATCAGCGCCCAGCCCACGCTGTCTTCAGGCTCCCACACGGCACCGGTGGCCCCACCGGGCTGAACGCCCAGGATATGGAACTCCGGCGGCAGCGCCTGGGGGCGGTTCCGGTGAAAGGCATGGATGCCCTGGCTGTAGGCCTGCAGGGCCTCCCGGGCATACAACGGCAGGCCTGCGTACTGCCGCTTGGCCGTGCCCATGATGTCCAGCGTGCGCATGAGCTTGTCGGTCTCCAGCGTGGCGGGCCCGAACACCTCGGACAGCTCGCCATGCATCACGCGGCGGTTGAACTCCAGCTGCCAAGTGCGCTCCTGCGCGTGCACGTAGCCCATGGCAAACCAGGCATCCTGCGGGCTCTGCGCGCGGATGTGGGTCACATCGGCGCCATCGCGCTGCACCTGTACGGCCTGGCGCAGGCCCTTCACGACCAACTTGCCATCCAGCGTCGCAAAGCTGCGCTGCACATACACGGCAGCCCCCGTGCCAGCCAGCAAGGCCGCCACCACCAGCCCGACGGCCGTTCGCTTCATCCACGCCATGTCTCGTGTCTCCTGATTGTTCTGGGTTGTTTGTATTGGTTGGGAAGTGAGAAGGGCTGCACGCTGACCAGAAGCCCGCCGCACAGCAACAGCCAGCGGCCCCGGCCCAAGGCCTCAGCCCAGATGAACGCTGGTGCCGGACACCTGAAAGTTCATGACCGGGGCACTGGACTCGGTGAAAGGAACCCCCAGCGCAATCTGCCCCGTGCCATGCAGGATGCAGGCATCGCGGCGCAGCCGCACGGGCGAGTCGCTGCCGTCAAACCGCACCCAGGTGCCAAAGCTGCTCATGTCGGTCAGCACAAAGCCGCTGTTGCGCCAGTCGATGCGCGCATGCAGTCGTGAGACGCGGGGGTCGTTGATGCACAGCTGGGCATGGGTGGCACGCCCCACATGCACGGGCGCGTCCGACGAGGTGAACGACATGTCCACGCCATGCCAGGAAAACTGGATCTGCCCCAGGATGGAATCGGCCGGCGCAAAACTGCTGACCAGCGCCGCCTGCATGGTGAGTGAGTCAGGCTCTTCGTTCTCGCGCCATTCCACCTGGTAAAGCATCTGCAACTCGGCCTTGCCACGGATCTCCATCAGGCCGAGCTTGCGGTACCACACATCGGCCGCCGCCCCTGCCAGCAGCACCGCTGTCTCGGTGGCCCAGATTTCAGCCGGGCCCGCGCGCTCACACAGGCGGGAGGCCACATTGACGGCATCGCCATAGCAGTCGCCGTCCACATCCACCACCTCGCCACTGGCCACCCCCACACGGATGTCCATGCGCAACGGCTGCGGCCACCGGTCCAGACGCGTCTGGTGCTGGCGCAGCATGTGGGTGGTGGCGGTGACGGCACTGGCCGCGTCACCAAACACGCACAGCACCCCGTCGCCCAGCTTTTTGACGACGCGGCCCGCATGCGCCTCGATGGTGTCACTGATCCACTGCGTGACCTGGGTCACTGCCTCGGTGGCACGCTCGTTGCCCAGCGTTTCATACAACGAGGTGCTGCCCGAGATGTCTGCGAAGACCACCGTCGACAACACACTCATGAACGATGGCCGATAAGTAACATCATGTGAATCAGTTTAGTGCAAGCTCAACGAAGACGCACCTAACAAAGCGTCAACAATCCTTTGCCAGGGTCTTTGCAAGCGTGAGAGGCCTGCCGCCGCGACCCGGCCATCGGTTCGGAGGCGCTCCATGAGGGCGCCGGAGCGGCCACCTTCCAGCGCTCCCACCCTCGTCTTTGGCTGCACAACGGCTCGGCCGCCCCAGCCACACTTGGACCCCGCGAACATTCGTGCGGAATGCGTAAAAGTTCGCAACAAACCGGGGCATCGTGTTGTCTTTATGCAAAAACAGGAGCGCCACCCTTGCGTCAATCCTGAGTCCCGCTTACTTTGATCGACCCTGTTACAAAAACCGCACTTCCCTCCGCATATGCGCTGGAACAAGCCCAATCTCCGCAACAACCTGCACGACCTGCTGGGCCGTGACAAGCCGTCTTCGACGGCGTGGGTGCGCGACCAGGGTCTGGAAGAGGTGCGGCGTGCCATGCTGCACAGCCTGATGGGGCTGACCGGGTGCGAAGTGGCGCGCATGAACATGCGCCTGCGCTACGCGGGCGATATTGAAGCGCTGTGGTACCTGCGCAGCGATTTGCTCGACACACTCACCCTGCTGCGCGGCGAGGCCATCGCGCAGACGGTGCTGGACCGGATCACGCCGATGTTCCAGGGACAGTTGCCCCTGTCGCTGCGGGTGCCGCAAATGCCGCACGCACCCCGCGCGCACCTCTGACATTCTGAAATTGCGGCCCTGAGCGTCTGGGCCCGTTCACGTTTGGCACCACGGTCAGGGCCGCCCCAGCGGAGGCCCTACCCCCTCAGTGCTGGTGCCCCCAATAGATCAGCGCATCCCGCTCTTCCACTGACAACGACACCGTAGCGCCCACGGGCAGCAACACCTTGGTCTCGACATGCCCGAACGGCAGGTTGGTCAGCACGGGGGCCTTGATCTGGGTGCGCAGCCAGTCCACCACCGACTGCAGCTTGTAGCCCTTGTCGTGCGGCGCCAGCTTGAAATTGGTGAACTGGCCCAGCACCACGGCCTTTTGCTGGGCCAGCACACCGGCGTGCAGCAGCTGGGTCAGCATGCGTTCAATGCGGTAGGGATGCTCGTGCACATCCTCTACAAACAGCACTCCGCCCTTCACCTGCGGGAAATACGGCGTACCCACCAGCGATGCCAGCACTGCGAGGTTGCCGCCCCACAGGGTGGCGCTTTTCACATACACGTTGGGCACAGCCGGCTTGCCAGTGGTGGCATGGGGCTTTTCCTTGTGCATGCGCCAGCCGGTACCCTCGCCGTGACCGGTCAGCAGGTCGTCAAAGCAGGCTTCCATGATGTCGTCGGGCTCGCCCTCCACCCCGAAATCGGCCCCCAGTGAGGGCCCCGCCCAGGTGGTGGCCCCGGTTCTGGCTAGCACGGCGAGCTGGAAGGCGGTGAAGTCGCTCACGCCCACAAAGTGCGTACCCTTTTCGATGGCCTTGGCCACCGCCTTGTAGCGGATGCCCGGCAGGATGCGCGTGAGGCCATAGCCCCCGCGCGAGATCAGCGCCACATCGGCGCCGCTGGCCGCTGCACGGTGGATGGCAGCCAGCCGGGTGGCGTCGTCACCCGCAAAACGCGTGTGCGTGGCCAGCGCGTCCACATCCACCTCCACCTCATGGCCCTGGGCCTTGAGCCGGGCAATGCCCCGCTTGAAGGCCGGCTTGTCGCGCACAGCGCTGGAAGGCGAATAAATGTAGATGTGCTTGGGACCGTGGTCGTGGTCGCACTGGGAGTGGTCGTGATGGTGGTCGTGCAAAGCGCTCAGGCCCCGATGGGGTCTGCTCCGTAAACAGGGGGAATGCCCGGCGCCCCATGCAGTCAGGCGGCGGCAGCGGACACATCAATGGCTGAAGTATTCCACAGCCTGTGCGGCGATGGCCTCGCCATGCTCCTGAACAAAGTGGCCCGCATGGGGCAGCACCACCGGCTCGGGGCATCCACGGATGTGGTGTTGCAGCGCCCGCATGGTGGGCAACCCCAGCACCGGGTCTTGCGCACCCACCACCATCAGGCTGCGGCCTTGCCACTGGTGGTGCCAGAAATCGCGGGCTGCACGCGATAGCGCCGCGCCGGCGTCGTCCAAAGCGGCGGGGACACGTTCGGGAAACGCCCGCAGCGCGGCACGGTAACCCTTGTCGGGGAAAGGTGCATCGTAGGCCGCGCACTCAGCAGGGCTGAGGTGCGGATTGCCGCGTGCCAACAGGCGCCCCACCCCGTACAGAGGCTTGTCGCGGCACATCGCGCGCCAGTCCACAAAGCCCTGCGGCAACGGCGCGTCGCCCGTGGCCAGCAGCGTGTTCATCACCAGCAGGCCGCCAAACCGATCAGGCATCGCCATGGGCAGCGTGAGGCCCAGGATGCCGCCCCAGTCCTGCACCACCAGCACGACATTGCGCAGATCCAGCCGCTCGACCAGCTCCAGCAGCACCTGGCGGTGCCATTCGAACTGGTGCGCCCCCTCCTTCTTGGGCTTGTCGCTTTTGCCAAAGCCGATCAGGTCGGGCGCCACCACGCGGTCGCCCACAGCCAGAAAGGCGGGCAGCATGCGGCGATAGAGGTAGCTCCAGGCCGGGTTCCCATGCAGGCACAGCCAGGTGCGGCGGGCATCGCGCGGGCCTTCATCCAGGTAGTGCAGACGCAGGCCCGCCAGACTCGGCAGGTCGCTGAGGTAGTGGGGAGCCCAGGGGTAGCCAGGGAGGTGGGCAAACGCCGCATCGGGCGTTCGCAGGGCGTCGTCACGCAGGGGGTGGCGGGCCAATGCCTCGGCGCGCTGCTGACGGCGGCGCTGCGCAAAAAAGTGGCTCAGCAGGCCACCACATTCTTCGGCCAGCACTCCGCCCTGCACCTCGGTCTGGTGGTTGATCTCGGCATGCCCAAACAGGTTGAGCACCGAGCCTGCCGCCCCGGTCTTGGGCTCCGGCGCGCCATACACCACCCGCGCCAGCCGCGCGTGCAGCATGGCGCCACTGCACATGGCGCAGGGCTCCAGCGTCACATACAGGCTGCAGCCGTCAAGCCGGTAGTTGCCTAGGCGCTGGGCCGCAGCGCGCAGGGCCGCGATCTCAGCATGGGCCGTGGGGTCATGGTCTTGCACCGGGGCATTGCGGCCAGTGGCGATGACCTGGCCGTCCTTGACCACGATGGCGCCCACAGGCACCTCGCCCGCGCTGGCTGCGGCTTGCGCCTCGGCCAGGGCCAGTCGCATCCAGTGCGCGTCGTCGGCCATCTTCATTACTATATTTTCAATAGCAGCCAAGGCTTGAAATATGAGCGCTTAGAAGCAATCTGGCTCACTTTTTCTCGTCTTCGGGCATGGGGCGTGCCTGTTGCATCAGGCCTTCCACCTGCTGCTTGACCTGTTGCTGCACCTGCTGGCTCTGCTCACGCACCGTGCCGCTGGGTGCCGAAGCAGGGGCCGCCGCACCCGTGGCGGTCTGTAGCGCAGGCACGGGGGCACGCGTGGCCGCGAGTTGCTTCTTGGCCAGCAGGCCCACGATGGCCAGCACCACCACCAGTCCAACCAATCCAAACAGTGCGCGCATACCTGGGCTCCTTGGCGGGCACCGGCGGCCCGCGGGTTCTTGCGATGGGGCCTGACTGTAAAGCCAAACGCTGCATGAACGCCGAATGCAAAAACGGCCGCACAAAGCGGCCGCTGGGGCAAGAGTCGGTCGAGCCGCCGAAGCCAACGGCCTCAGTTCAACGCCACGCGGCTGCCGTCCTTGAAGGTATAGAGCGTCACGGCGGGCGTCGTCAGCTCGCCCTTGGCGGTGAAGGCGATGTTGGCGGTCACGCCCTTGTATTCGGTCTTGGCCAGGAAAGGCGTGAACACCTTGGGGTCCACCGAGTTGGCGCGCTTCATCGCGTCGGCCAACACCATGGCAGCGTCATAGGCGTAGGGGCTGTAGATCTGGAACTGGCCGGGGAACTTGGCGTCGTAGCGCTTCTTCCAGTCCGAGCCGCCTTGCATCTTGTCCACCGAGGCGCCGCCCGTGGCGCAGGTCACGTTTTTCAGCGCGGGCGTCTTGCCCGACAGTTCGGGCAGTTTCTCGGTGCACAGGGCATCGCCGCCAAAGAACTTCACGTTGCCCAGGCCCAGCTGCTCCATCTGGCGCAGCATGGGGCCCGCCTGCGCGTCCAGGCCGCCGTAGAAGATCGCGTCGGGCTTTTTGTTCTTGATGGCGGTGAGGATGGCCATGAAGTCGGTGGCCTTGTCGTTGGTGAACTCCTCGGCCACCACCTTCAGGCCCTTTTGTTGCGCCGTGGCCTTGAAGACCGAGGCCACGCCCTGGCCGTAGGCCGTGCGGTCGTCGATGATGGCCACGTTCTTGAGCTTGAGGTGGTCCGCGCCAAACAGCGCCAGCGCAGCGCCCAGCGCGTTGTCGTTGGCGATGAGGCGGAAGGTGGTCTTGTGGCCGGGCTTGGTCAAGTCGGGGTTGGAGGCCGAGGCCGTGATGTGGGGCAGGTCGCACTTGGCGTAGACGGCCGACGCAGGAATGGACGTGCCCGACTGCAGGTGGCCCACCACGCCTGCCACCTTCTGGTCGCACAGCTTCTGCGCCACGGCGGTGGCCTGGCGTGGGTCGCCCGCGTCGTCTTCGGCCGCGATTTCAAACTTGATCTTCTTGCCGCCGATGACGAGGTTCTGGGCGTTCAGGTCGTCAATGGCCAGACGCACGCCGTTTTCCGTGTCCTTGCCGATGTGGGCAATGCCGCCCGACACCGGGCCTGCGTGGCCGATCTTGACGGTTTGCACGTCCTGGGCGGAGGCCAGGTTGGCCGCCAGCGCAAGGGCGGTCAGGGCAGAAATACGGAACAGGGGCGAAGAAGCGAAAACGGGGCGCAGCACAGTACAAAGTCTCCTGGGTCGGTCAAAGCATCCTGTTGTGCACCGAACTTGTACACAACAAACCCTGCATCGTAGCCACCCGAACCCTCATTTCTGGAAAATTACTAAGCAAACTTAGTAATTTGCTCCGGCATTAACCACGCTAATGAGTCCGGCGCCCACCGCCCGGCAAGGCACGCTGGGATAATCACGCCCCATGTCCCTCCTGCCCCACCAGCTCGAACTGCTCTCGCCTGCGCGCGACGCAGACATTGGCATCGAAGCCATCAACCACGGCGCCGATGCCGTCTACATCGGCGGCCCGGCCTTCGGCGCCCGGGCCAGCGCGGGCAACGACATCCGGGACATCGAGCGCCTGGTCAAGCACGCGCACCGCTTCAACAGCCGCATCTTCATCACACTCAACACCATCCTGCGCGACGATGAGCTGGAAGCCGCGCGCCAGATGGCCTGGCAGGTGTACGAGGCGGGCGCGGATGCATTGATCATCCAGGACATGGGCCTGCTCGAAATCGACCTGCCCCCCATCCAGCTGCACGCCAGCACCCAAACCGACATCCGCACGCCTGAAAAGGCGCGTTTTCTGCAAGACGCAGGCCTGTCGCAAATCGTGCTGGCGCGCGAGCTCACGGTGCAGCAGATTGCCGCCGTGCACAAGGCGCTGGGCCCGGTGGATGCCCCCGGCCGCGCCAACATTGAATTCTTCATCCACGGAGCGCTGTGTGTGGCCTACAGCGGCCAGTGCAACATCAGCCATGCGCAAACGGGCCGCAGCGCCAACCGGGGCGACTGCAGCCAGGCCTGCCGCCTGCCCTACCAGGTGACGGACGCACAGGGCCGCTTCATCGCGCACGACAAGCACGTGCTGAGCATGAAGGACAACAACCAGAGCGACAACCTGCGCGCCCTCATCGACGCGGGCGTGCGCAGCTTCAAGATCGAAGGGCGCTACAAGGACATGGGCTATGTGAAGAACATCACGGCCCACTACCGCACGCTGCTGGACGAAATCATCGAAGAGCGCGAAGCGCAGGGCCGCCCGCTGTCGCGCTCGTCCAGCGGGCGCACCACTTTCACATTCAAACCCGACCCGCTGCAAAACTTCAACCGCGAGTTCACCGACTACTTTGTCACCGGCCGCAAGGAAGACATCGGCGCCTTCGACACCCCCAAGAACCCCGGCCAGGCCATCGGCTGGGTGACCAAGGTGGGCCCCGACTATGTGGAGCTGGAAATGAGCGACCCCGCCACCGTGCTGCACAACGGCGATGGCCTGTGCTACTACGACCTGCACAAGGAGCTGGTGGGCATGGCCATCAACGTGGCCGAGCCGGTGTCGGCACGGTCCGTGGGCCAGTGGCGCGTGTACCCCAAGGACCCTATGGAAGGCTTCAAGGACCTGCGCAAGGGCACCGAAGTCAACCGCAACCGCGACATGGACTGGGTGCGCACGCTGGAGAAAAAATCCAGCGACCGCCGCATCGGCCTGTGGGCGCACCTGAGCGAAACGCCCACCGGCTTCAGCCTGATGCTGACGGACGAGGATGGCAACGTGGGCAGTGCCGACGTGCAGCAGCCTCACCAACCCGCCACCGATGCGGCCAAGGCCGAAGCCAGCCTGCGCGAGCAACTGGGCCGCTTTGGCGCCACGGTGTTTGCGGTGCACGACATTGCGCTGCAGCTCTCGCAGCCGTGGTTTGTGCCCGCCTCGGTGCTCAACGCCCTGCGCCGCGATGCCGTGGCCGACCTGGAAGCCAACCGGGCCCGCAACTTTGCCCGCCTGCCGCGTGCGACACCGGTGGAGCCGCCTGTGCCCTACCCTGAGGACACGCTCTCCTTCCTGGGCAATGTGTTCAACCACAAGGCCCACGATTTTTACGTGCGCCACGGCGTGAAGGTGATCGCTGCGGCCTACGAGGCGCATGAAGAAGAAGGCGAAGTCAGCCTCATGATCACCAAGCACTGCGTGCGCTTTTCCATGAGCCTGTGCCCCAAGCAGGCCAAGGGCGTGACGGGCGTGCAGGGCACCATCAAGGCCGAACCCTTGATGTTGATCAACGGCAAGGAAAAGCTGACCTTGCGCTTTGACTGCAAGCCCTGTGAAATGCACGTGGTGGGCAAGATCAAGCGCCAGGTGCTGAACCAGGTGCCAGAAGCCCCGCTCCAGTTCTACAAAGCCCGGCCGCACAAAGCACATTGATGCACCTGCATGCGGCATGCTTACCTGCACTGCCTCATGCACACTGACACGTTTTCATATCCGCCCAGGGGGCGGGCACCATGACGGCCACATTGCTCGTGTGGCTGCAATTTGCGGCCTGCGCAGTGCTGATTGGCGCTGCGGGCTATCAACTGTCACGCCATGGCGATGCCATTGCCCTGCGCACTGGGCTGTCGGGCAGCTGGATCGGTCTGACCTTGGTGGCCAGCGTGACATCGCTTCCTGAACTCGCCACCGGCATCACCAGCGTCACCATCGCCAACACCCCCAATCTCGCCGTGGGCAACGCTTTGGGCAGCTGCGTGCTCAACCTGGTGTTTCTGGTAGTGATCGACCTGCTGCACCGACCCGCACCGGTATGGACGCGCGCCGCCCATGGCCATGTGCTGGCAGGCGCATTTGGCGTGGTGCTGCTCGGCTTTTTGCTGCTGGGGCTGCTGATGGGTCAGCTGGGCACCGTGGCCAACACCTCCACCAGCCTTGGCAACGCCTCTCAGCACGGGGTGGGTCTGCTCACGCCCGTCATCCTGCTGCTGTATCTGGTAGCGATGCGAACCGTCTTTGCGTACGAACGAAACCACCCCGCCGCACCACAGGCAGACTTGCCCCCCTCCACCAAAGAAGCGCCAAGGTCTTTGCCCAGCCTCCGGCAAGCGGTCGTGCGCTTTTCCATCGCCGCGGCCATCGTGGTGGGGGCGGGCATGTGGCTGCCCTTTTTGGCCGCCAACCTGGCCACCACCATGGGCTGGAACCGCAGCTTTGTGGGCAGCCTGTTTGTGGCCTTGGTCACCACCTTGCCTGAACTGGCGGTCACCTTGTCCGCCCTGCGCCTCGGAGCGTTGGACATGGCCATTGGCAACCTGCTGGGCAGCAACCTGTTCAACGTGGCCATCGTGGCCATTGACGACCTGTTCTACCGCCCCGGTGATCTGCTGGCCCAGGTGTCGCCGGTGCATGCCATCACCGCCGCATCGGCCGTGGTGATGACCGGGCTGGCAGTGGTGGGTCTGTTCTTTCGCCCGCGCAGCCGCGTGCTGCGTGCCGTGGGCATGGTCAGCATCGGGATGGCGGCGGTGTACCTGATCAACACTTACGTGGTCTTTCTGCATGGAAGCTGATGCCGTAAAACACCACCACCCGCACCTGCGCGAAGCTCAGGACGTTGCACGCGAGCACTCCGTTGATCTGAACGAGGGTCTGCATGCCGACGAAGCCCTGCGCCGCAGCGCCACCCACGGCGCCAACGAGTTGGCCGTATCGCAAGACCGCCCCTGGTGGCGTCTGCTGACCGACCAGTTCAAAGACTTCATGGTGCTGGTGCTGCTGGGCGCGGCCGTCATCTCGGGGCTGGTGGGTGAGGTCACCGACACGCTGGTGATCCTCGTCATCGTGGTGCTCAACGCCGTCATCGGCTTTGTGCAGGCTTGGCGCGCCGACCACGCCATGGCTGCATTGCGGCAACTGGCGGCGGCGCACGCCACCGTGCTGCGCGGCGGCATGGTACAGGTCCTGCCCGCTACTGAGCTGGTGCCCGGCGACATCGTGCTGCTGGAGGCTGGCAACCAGATCCCGGCCGACCTGCGGCTCATCGAGATTGCACAGCTGCAGGTGGATGAATCGGCCCTCACGGGCGAGTCCGTCACCGTGGCCAAGCAGACCGAGGCCCTGGCGGCCGAAGACGTGGGCGCGCTGGGCGACCGTACCAACATGGCCTTCAAGGGCACCACGGCTACCCATGGCCGGGCGCGCGGGTTGGTCGTAGCCACCGGCATGCACACCGAGCTGGGCAAGGTGGCCACGCTGCTCGACACCGGCGACCGCAGCACACCGCTGCAACTGCGCCTGGCCGCGTTTGGCAAGCGCCTGGCGATTGCGGTATTGGGCATCTGCGCGGTGATCTTTGTGGTGGGGGTGCTGCGTGGCGAGGCGCCGCTGCTCATGGCGCTCACCGCCATCAGCCTGGCCGTGGCCGCCATCCCCGAGGCCCTGCCCACCGTAGTCACGGTGCTGCTGGCCCTGGGCGCGCGCCGCATGGTGGCCGTGCATGCGCTGGTGCGGCGCCTGCCGTCGGTGGAGACTCTGGGCTCGGTCACCACCATCTGCTCGGACAAGACCGGCACCCTGACCCAAAACCGCATGCACGCCGAGCTGCTGCTGGCCCACGGCGTGCGTTGGGTGCCCGGCGACCCCCTGCCCGGCCCCGCCCACGCCGAGGCCCTGCGCGCTGCCGCGCTGTGCAACGACGCCACGCTACAGGCAAAGGCCGAAGAGGGTCCGTCAGGCACCCAGTGGCTGGGCGACCCCACCGAAACCGCGCTGGTGCTGGCCGCCCACGCGGGCGGGCTGGACAAGGCCCAACTCGACGCCGCCAGCCCCCGCGTGCAGGAGCAACCGTTTGACTCCGACCGCAAGCGCATGACGACCTTCCACCGCGCGGCCGCAGGCTTTGTGGCCTACACCAAAGGCGCGCCCGAATCCGTGCTGCCCCGCTGCACCGCCCACTGGACGCCTGAAGGCGCTGCCGCGCTCGACACCGCCAAGGTCCTCGCCACCGCCCAGCAACTCGCCGCCCAGGGCCTGCGGGTGCTGGCCCTCGCCCGCCGCAGCCACGCCCGCCTGCCCGACACCAACGACATCGACGCAGTAGAAAACGAGCTGGAGCTGCTGGGCCTGATCGCCCTCATCGACCCACCCCGCGCCGAGGCCCAGGCCGCAGTGCGCGACTGCATCAGCGCGGGCATCACTCCGGTCATGATCACAGGCGACCATCCTGCGACTGCGCGCGCGATTGCGCACCGCCTGGGCATTGTGAAGAGCAGCGATGCCCCGGTGCTTACCGGCGCCGACCTGGCCACACTGGACGATGCTGCCCTGCGCGCCCGCGTGGAGCAGGTGCAGGTCTACGCCCGCGTGGACCCGGCGCAGAAGATCCGCATCGTCGAAGCGCTGCAGGCCCAGGGCCACTTCGTGGCCATGACGGGCGATGGCGTGAACGATGCCCCGGCGCTCAAGCGCGCCGACATCGGCGTGGCCATGGGCCAGGGCGGCACCGACGTGGCGCGCGAGGCGTCCAGCCTGGTGCTGCTGGACGACAACTTCGCCACCATCGTCGCAGCGGTGCGTGAGGGCCGCCGCATCTACGACAACATCCGCAAGTTTGTGCGCTACGCGATGACGGGCAACTCGGGCGAGATCTGGACCATCTTCCTGGCGCCGCTGTTGCTGTTGCCCATCCCTTTGCTGCCCATCCACATCCTGTGGGTCAACCTCGTCACAGACGGCCTGCCCGGCCTGGCGCTGGCGGCCGAACCGGCCGAGCGCGGCATCATGCAGCGCCCGCCCCGCGCGCCGCGCGAAAGCCTGTTTGCCCACGGCATGTGGCAGCACATCCTGGGTGTGGGCCTGCTCATCGGCGGGCTGTGCCTGGCGGTGCAGGCCTGGGCCCTGCACACCGGCCACACACACTGGCAGACCATGGTGTTCACCGTGCTCACGCTGGCGCAGATGGCGCATGTGATCGCCATTCGCTCCGAATCCGAACCCATCTGGCGCCTGGGCCTGCTGAGCAACCGCCCGCTGCTGGGTGCCGTGCTGCTCACCTTTGCGCTGCAGATGGCCACCATCTATGTGCCCTGGCTCAACCCCATCTTCCGCACCGAGCCGCTGAGCCTGGGCGAGCTGGCGCTGTGCATCGGCGCCGCGCTGGTGGTGCTGGTGGTGGTCGAGATCGAGAAGGCCTGGCGACGCAGCCACCCACAGCGGCGCACCACGCCAGAGTCCAGCGACAGCGCCCTGGACGAGCCTGCGACCTGAGGGCACTCCCGGCACGCAAGAACGTCATAAGCACATAGCCAACGATTCGATGACGCCGTGGGCCAGCGGTGCCAGAATGGCCCGCGCCATCGGCACATTCGGCTCCGCCCCAGCATGGGTGGAGGCCGGTTGCCCCAACTCCCTTCCCTTCAACGAAAGAGACAAGCTGCATGAAAATCGAGACCCTGGCCGTCCACGCAGGCTACAGCCCCGACCCCACCACCAAGGCCGTGGCCGTGCCCATCTACCAGACGGTAGCCTATGCATTTGACAGCGCCCAACATGGCGCCGACCTGTTCGACCTGAAGGTGCCGGGCAACATCTACACCCGCATCATGAACCCGACGACCGACGTGCTCGAAAAGCGCGTCGCGGCGCTCGAAGGCGGCATCGCCGCGCTGGCCGTGGCCTCGGGCATGGCAGCCATCACCTACGCCATCCAGACCATTGCCGAGGCGGGCGACAACATCGTGTCAGCCAGCACGCTGTATGGCGGCACCTACAACCTGTTTGCCCACACGCTGCCCCAGCAGGGCATCACCACCCGCTTTGCCGACCCGCGTGACCCGGCCAGCTTTGCGCAGCACATCGATGCGCGCACCAAGGCGATCTTCATCGAGTCCATCGGCAACCCGCTGGGCAACGTGACCGACATCGCGGCCATCGCCAAGGTGGCGCATGACCACGGCGTGCCGCTGATCGTGGATAACACCGTGCCCAGCCCCTACCTGCTGCGCCCCATCGAGCACGGCGCCGACATCGTGGTGCACTCGCTCACCAAGTACCTGGGCGGCCACGGCAACAGCGTGGGCGGCGCGATTGTGGACAGTGGCAAATTCCCGTGGGCGCAGCACAAGACACGCTTCCCGCGCCTGAACGAGCCCGACGTGAGCTACCACGGCGTGGTCTACACCGAGGCGCTGGGCCCCGCCGCCTTCATCGGCCGTGCACGCGTGGTGCCGCTGCGCAACACGGGTGCGGCGCTGGCGCCGCTCAATGCCTTCCTGATCCTGCAAGGCATCGAAACCCTGGCGCTGCGCATGGACCGTATCTGCGACAACACGCTGGCCATTGCCCAGTACCTGCAAAGCCACCCCAAGGTCGAATGGGTGCGCTACGCCGGTCTGCCCGACCACCCGGACCACGCGCTGGTGCAGCGCCAGTCAGGCGGCAAGGCGTCAGGCATCCTGAGCTTTGGCGTGAAGAACAGCGACGCCGATCCACGTGCGGCAGGCGCCCGTTTCCTCGATGCGCTGCAGCTCTTCACGCGCCTCGTGAACATCGGCGATGCGAAGTCGCTGGCCACCCACCCAGCGTCCACCACCCATCGCCAGCTCAATCCTGAAGAGCTGGCCAAGGCGGGCGTGAGCGAAGGCATGGTGCGCCTGTCGGTCGGCATCGAGCACATCGACGACCTGCGGGCGGACCTGGCGCAGGCACTCGACAAGGTGTGATGTGCGAATGGCCATGCGTTCCCACAAGCGCATGGCCAAGCACCTGTCACCGTACTTTTGAGGCGGCGGTTTCAACAACGAAGTGCGCCAGTCCCCAGTGTAAGTGGGGTCACTTT